>NZ_JABMCW010000466.1:0-3401 GCF_013179705.1 Pseudomonas sp. CM25
GTTGGCGCGCTGGCCAATGCCATTGCCACTGCGGGCAATTCGGCAATCCCGCTGGTGAAAGCATTGGGCAAGGTGATCGCCAGCGGCGTACCCGAGGCCGAGCGCTATGTGCACCTGGGGGCCACCAGCCAGGACGCGATGGACACCGGCCTGGTCCTGCAGTTGCGCGATGCCCTGGAGCTGATCGAAAGCGACCTTGGCAGACTGGCCGAGACCTTGTCGCAACAGGCCCTGAAGCATGCCGATACGCCGATGGTAGGGCGCACCTGGCTGCAACACGCCACCCCGGTGACCCTGGGGATGAAACTGGCCGGTGTGCTGGGCGCCGTGACCCGCCACCGCCAGCGTTTGCAGGAGCTGCGCCCGCGCCTGCTGGTGCTGCAGTTTGGCGGTGCCTCGGGCAGCCTGGCGGCGTTGGGCAGCAAGGCGATGCCGGTGGCCGAGGCGCTGGCCGAGCAGCTCAAGCTCAGCTTGCCCGAGCAGCCCTGGCACACCCAGCGCGACCGCCTGGTGGAGTTTGCCTCGGTGCTTGGCCTGGTGGCCGGCAGCCTGGGCAAGTTCGGCCGCGATGTCAGCCTGCTGATGCAAACCGAAGCGGGGGAGATGTTCGAGCCTTCCGCGCCCGGCAAGGGCGGCTCCTCGACCATGCCGCACAAGCGCAACCCGGTCGGTGCCGCGGTGTTGATCGGCGCCGCCACCCGCGTACCCGGCCTGGTCTCGACGCTGTTCAGCGCCATGCCTCAGGAGCACGAGCGCAGCCTTGGCCTGTGGCATGCCGAATGGGAAACCCTGCCGGAGATCTGTTGCCTGGTGTCTGGTGCCCTGCGCCAGGCCCAGTTGATTGCCGAGGGCATGGAAGTGGATGTCGCGCGCATGCGCCGTAATCTCGACCTGACACAGGGCCTGGTACTGGCTGAAGCGGTAAGCATTGTCCTCGCCCAGCGCCTGGGCCGCGACCGCGCCCATCACCTGCTGGAGCAGTGCTGCCAGCGCGCGGTCGCCGAGCAGCGCCACCTGCGTGCCGTACTGGGTGACGAGCCGCAGGTCAGTGCCGAACTGTCCGCTGAAGAACTCGATCGCTTGCTCGACCCCGCCCATTACCTGGGCCAGGCCCGCGTCTGGGTGGCGCGCGCCGTATCCGAACATCAACGTTTTATTGCCTGAAGGAGACCGCTGTGGCGCACTTGCAACTGGCCGATGGCGTTTTGAACTACCAGATTGATGGCCCGGAGAACGCCCCGGTGCTGGTCCTGTCCAACTCGCTCGGCACTGACCTGGGTATGTGGGACACGCAAATTCCGCTGTGGAGCCAGCACTTCCGGGTGCTGCGCTACGACACCCGTGGTCATGGCGCCTCGCTGGTCACAGAAGGGGCCTACAGCATCGAACAGCTGGGCCGCGACGTGCTGGCCTTGCTCGATGGCCTGGACATCGCCAAGGCGCACTTTGTCGGCCTGTCGATGGGCGGCCTGATCGGCCAGTGGCTGGGGATCAATGCTGGCGAGCGCCTGCACAGCCTGACCCTGTGCAACACCGCCGCCAAAATCGGCAATGACGAGGTGTGGAATACCCGTATCGACACCGTGCTCAAGGGCGGCCAGCAGGCCATGGTCGAGCTGCGCGATGCCTCGATCGCCCGCTGGTTCACCCCGGGCTTTGCCCAGGCCCAGCCCGAGCAGGCCCAGCGCATCTGCCAGATGCTGGCGCAAACCAGCCCGCAAGGCTACGCCGGCAACTGCGCGGCAGTGCGCGATGCCGATTACCGCGAGCAACTGGGCCGCATCCAGGTGCCGGCGCTGATCGTTGCCGGCACCGAAGACGTGGTTACCACCCCCGAGCATGGCCGCTTCATGCAGGCCGGTATCAACGGTGCGGAGTATGTCGACTTCCCGGCAGCGCACTTGTCCAACGTCGAGATCGGCGAGGCGTTCAGCCGCCGCGTCCTTGACTTCCTGCTGGCTCACTGAGGGCACCGCCATGGACGAGAAACAACGTTACGAAGCGGGCATGCAAGTGCGCCGTGCGGTGCTGGGCGATGCCCACGTCGACCGCAGCCTGGAAAAGCTCAACGACTTCAACGGCGAGTTCCAGGAAATGATCACCCGCCACGCCTGGGGTGATATCTGGACCCGCCCGGGCCTGCCACGGCATACCCGCAGCCTGATCACCATCGCCATGCTGATCGGCATGAACCGCAACGATGAGCTGAAGCTGCACCTGCGCGCGGCGGCCAACAACGGCGTCACCCGCGACGAGATCAAGGAAGTGCTGATGCAGAGCGCGATCTACTGCGGCATTCCGGCGGCCAATGCCACCTTCCACATGGCCGAGTCGGTATGGGATGAGCTGGGCGTAGAGTCACGTAGCTGATCGGTGTGGGAGCGGGTTCACCCGCGAATGCGGTGGAGGCGACAACGGTGAATGCCCAAGGATAGTGGCCCGCAGGTCCGGCCTCTTCGCGGCGGTTCGACGCCTCGATGAACCCGCTCCCACAGGGATCACGCACGCTTTTTAAATTTTGCGCAAGACAGTTGTTCCCACAGTGACCGCGTATGCATTTACAGAGAGCGCACGCCCACCGGCCCTGCGCTGCTTTCCACGGCCTGTTTCAGGGTCGGGCGCAAGCCCAGCATGAACGCCGCTTCGGCGACCACGAACAGCGGCCCGATGATCAAGCCGCTGACATCGTCGACAAAGGCCGGTTTGCGGCCTTCGTAGTAATGGCCGACGAACTGGATGATCCAGCCCACCACGAACGCCCCCACCCCGGCGCTTAGCCACAGCGCCGTCGCCTGCACGGCCAGCACCTGGCCGAGCCACAGGCACAAGCCCAGCAACAAGCCCATCACCAAGCCGAAACGCAGGTCCAGGCGCAGGTAGAACCACACCGAGGCTGCAGCTGCCAGCAACGCAGGGGATAGCCACATGCCGCCAACCGCCCAGCCTGGGCGCGATAGCAGGATGGTGACCGCCAGCACGATCATCGGGATGCCGATGAAATGGGTGGCGATGTTGCGTGGGTCGCGGTGGTAACTGGCGTATTGGCTCAGGTGGTCGACGAGGGTTTTCATTGCTGTGCCTCCCGCTTCGGCTTTGCGTTGCCTGATAGTGATCAGGATAGCCCGCAGCCACCACCATCATCAGCTCAGCGAATGGCGGCAGCCTGCATTGGCGCATCCAGCCCCACCAGGGTCTCGATCATTGCCCGTGCCGCCGGCGACAGCCGGTAGCCGCTGCGGCTGACCACCCCACAGCGCACGCTCAGCACCTCCAGCGCCGGTGGCAGGTTGCGCCAGTGCAGGCGCACCAGCTTACCGCTGGCGAGGTCTTCGGCGACCGCTTCCTCGCTGGCCGTGCCAATGGCGTCGCTGGCTTGCACCACACTGCGCAGGATGGCCAGG
>NZ_JABMCW010000467.1:0-3383 GCF_013179705.1 Pseudomonas sp. CM25
GCCCTGCCAGTTGGTCTGATCCCAGAAGAGAACCATGTCTCCACGGTGAGCAACGATGTGGTCGACAACCCGGGCCGCAGTAGTGCGGCCGTTCCGCTCGCAGTAGATGCACAGCGGGTTGTCACGAAGATACTGCTCTCGAGCCTTCTGCCATCGGTAGTCGTAGCCACGTTGAGAGCTGGTCATTCCGCTTCGCCAACTGCCTGCTGTGACCACCTTGACCCGCGAGCCTGCGCTTTCCTTGATGCGCGGTCCCAGTGTCCTGAGCCTGGCCATCAGCGCACCTCGACTCTGATACCGCGCTCTATCCACCTGAATACACGGCCAAGGTCCGGCTCGCGTCCGGTGATGTGGGTCATAGCCAGGACGCCGGCCAGGTAGTACTTGAGCCACCAGCTCTGCCGACAGACGATTGTCACGGTCATACGGGCCATGGCTCACGCTCCTATCTCTTGTACCAGGTCAATTGGAAACACCAGGCATCTGTCGGCACCTCGGCAATCGGCCAGCGCAGGCAGTGCATGTGCTTGCGCTCAGGCCTAGTCCGGCTTACTCGAAGGGCCCCTGCGATGCCCTCGGCGCCGTCCACGTACAGCTTGCAAGGCGTGTAAGGTGCCTTGGCCATCAGCTAAAAGGATCAGCGGGCTTAGCGATCGAACGCACGAACCACATGAAACCTTGCTGCAGGTTGGTCTTGGCCAGAGCCAAGGTGCGCTGATCAACCCCGTGAATCTGGCCTATCTGCTTGAACAGCTCGCCGGCATCCGCTTCCAAGGCCTTGATCGAGTTCATGCCGTCGATCTCAGTCTGAGTGAGGTCGCGGTAGCCGGTGATCTTCTTGTGCTGGTTGTCCATGGTGGATCCTCGTGTGGGCGCGCCACGAAACGGCGCATCTAGGCATCGGGGCGCGACTGAGCTACTCGCCGCTCCACCCCAACAACTTCAGCTGAGCATCAATGTGCTCGAGCTCTTTCCGAAAGTAATCTGCAAGTGGATCAACAACAGCAGCAAGAACAGCCGGCTCCTGATAATCACCGGTCACCATCAATGCAACCCCGGATCCACTCAGTACCGTATCCAAGCGCCGTTGCACCTGATCACGCTTGAAAAATAGGCTGTAGGCGGTGGCAATCTGGTTTCGATTCATTGATCACCCCTGCGCCTTACGAGACAAGAACAGGTCGGAGTAGCCGCGAAGCTTTTCAACGCCCATGAACCCGACCATGCCGCCCGCGAAGGTGGCCATGCCCTGCGGCAACCCCATCCATTCGAGCAACGGCACAAGGGCCAGGGTGATGAGACCGCACAACGCACCCTCCAAGAACATCTGCCGCCGGGTGCCGCCGCCATACACCACCCGGAGGACGGCGATCGCGACTGACAAGCCAGCGGCATACAGCTGAGGCTGATGGGCCAGCACCCAGGTGAGCACAGCGGCCCACAGGCCAGGATCCTTCTCGGGCATGTTTGGCATCTCGATTCCTCCCTTTTGGGGAGCGGAGTAGGTTCGGCCCCAACAGCACTCCCAGCTCGGAGCGATGGGCGTGGGGGAGCCGAAAACGAAAAAGCCCAGCACGATGGCTGGGCTTAGAGATAGAGGAAACTCAGTTTTTGATAAGGATGTCCGACTTATCGAGCCGGGCAAGCAATTGCTCAACGATCTGGCTGTAGACCGGTTCAAAATCACCAGCTTTGACATCCTCTACAGTGAGCGGGACACCTCGGCCATTCACTTCGAATAGATATCCAAACTCGGTGAATTGGACACCCAGTTCGAAGACGTATGTGACTCGACTCGCGCGATCTTCCGATACCAACGTGAGAGCAATCGAAAAATCTACTTTGCCCTTGAGACTACTCAATTCGACCCAGCGCTTTTCTTTGAATGCACTTGCCGAACCTTCGCCCAACCTAACGTAGCGCTCACCAGCCTTGCCATCAGGGTGGTTCCATTTATCACTAGGCACGCCCAGGTATTTCCCGAACCCAGAGGCAAGCTCGCCAGCTGCTTTGGACAGCAGATAAAGCTGCCCTTGAATCGCGCTTTCGCGACTCTCGTATCGCTGTTGAAGGTCAGAATACAGAGACATAGCCAACTCCTTATGATGAGCTGGCAACATGCCACAAAGGTCAGAAACGAGCCACAAAAAAGCCCGATTGAATGGCCGGGCTTTTGATGTCCACTCCTCAGCAACGCGCAGGAATGACAGGATGGGGATAATTTCGCTCATTCGCTCACTGATGTCAACAGGCAATCACGCGGCCTCTTTCATCAGCAACCCTTCAGCCTCCAGAATCACTTTCACATCAGCCAAGGCATCATCCACCAAACCATCGAGCTTCTCGTTGATTTCAGCCCTCCAGCGGCGGCGCGTCGACTCCGGAGTGGCATCAAGGTCCCAGGTGTTCATGTCGTAGAAGCTGTCCGGCAGGATGATCACGCCCTCTTGCAAAGCCTCGATGCGCTTCTTTTCCGCCTGGCCAGCAGCAACGGCAGCATTCACTGTGGCGTCACGACGCCATGCCGATGCATCCAAAGGGATCTCAACCGACACGGAGCGCGGCGGCTTGCGGCGAGCACCCTTGAGTTTCGGGATTGCCCAGGCTGTGACTGCCTTGTAGATGAACAACTGCGAAGCCGGGCTCGCAATGCGCGGCCGAACCAGGGTAATGGCCTGAACCTTCCTCGCCTTGTTCGTGCTGTACTTAGCCACCAGGGCATCCCAATGCTGCGGCTTCAGCATGTGGTGCAGGCGTGCGGAAACCCAGAAATCGACCGAGGCCTGATCAATGTTTACGGACTGCCCGCCAAGTGACGCGAGGCATCCGCCTTCTTCCTCTGCCGATTTATACAGCTTCTGCCAGGCCTGGGCCTTCGCCGATCCCTTCTCGCCCGCCGCCAGAGCGGCAACTACTGCGCCCGATACGCTGCTGTAAATCATGTCCTTTCCCCTCAATCGCCGGTGTAGTTGGTGCCGCCGGCGCCGCGCCGGTTGCTTCCCTGATATGTAGCCTCAGGCCCGGATGCCTGAGGGTTCTTCAACTGCTCTATCTGCCGTGTCGCGGCCTGCAGCCTCAGGCTGAGCTGGGTAACCAGTTCATCCAGGGGCAGGGCCTCGCCAGTGGCTGCCTCCACCCAGCCGGAGCCATTGCAGTGGCCGCAGGGCATCTCGTAAAACAGGCTCTTTGTGACCGCTCTCCCACGGCACAAAGGGCACTTGTCCAGCTCGATCACCGCCTTCTTTAAGGACGGGCCGTGGCTCTTCCTCACTCAACTACCTCGTCAACCAGCTCGAAGCCTCGCGGCGGCCAACCGAAAAGCCGCCACATCAATTCCTCTTTCCAGGTAAGCGCACGCTGGCGACCGTAAAGGGTGGTCATGG
>NZ_JABMCW010000468.1:0-3365 GCF_013179705.1 Pseudomonas sp. CM25
CCGTGGGCCGATCCACTCGATCAGCCCGGCATTGGTCACGATGGCCGCGTCCTCGATGCTCGAGTAGCGGCCCTCGGCCATGGTTGCCACATGGCAATGCTGCCAGAGGGTTCTCATGCACAATCTCCTTTGCTAGCGGTGCAACTCGACCGGCTCCGATACCGGCTGGCCCTGCCCTGCCCGCGGCTTGCACCACAGCAGGTAGGAGGCCACCAGGAACACCACCCAGACCACCCCGACCAGCAAGGCCGGCTGGCTGTCCGGGAAGTAGCCGAGCACGCCAAAGATGAACACCATGAACGCAATGGCCATGGCCGGGCCGTATGGCCAGAACGGAACCGGGAACTTGAGCTGGGCAACCTCTTCACGGCTCATGCTGCGGCGCATGGCCACCTGGGTGACCAGGATCATCAGCCACACCCAAACGGTGGCGAAGGTGGCGATGGAGGCAATCAGCAGGAACACGTTTTCCGGGATCAGGTAGTTCAGCAGCACACCGACCAGCAGTGCGGCGCCCATCACCACCACGGTCATCCACGGCACGCCATGCTTCGACAGCTTGCTGAAGCTGCGCGGGGCGTGACCTTGCTGGGCCAGGCCGTACATCATGCGGCCGGCGCCGAAGATGTCGCTGTTGATGGCGGAGATCGCGGCGGAAATCACCACCACGTTCAGCACTGCGGCGGCAGAGCCAATGCCCAGGTTGCTGAATATCTGCACGAACGGGCTGCCCTCGCTACCGATCTGCGGCCATGGGTACAGGCACATCAGTACAAACAGGGTAAGCACATAGAACAGCAGGATGCGCAGGGGCACGGCGTTGATCGCCTTGGGGATGACCCGCTGCGGGTCCTTGGCTTCACCGGCGGTGACGCCGATGATCTCGATACCGCCGAAGGCGAACATCACCACGGCAAAGGACGCGATCAGGCCGCCTACGCCATTGGGCATGAAGCCGCCATGCTCGAACAGATTGCTGGCGCCCACCGCCTGCCCGGTACCTACCTGGCGGAAGCCGAAGGCCATGATGCCGAGGCCGGCCAGGATCATCGCCACGATGGCGCCGACCTTGAGCAGCGACAGCCAGAACTCCATCTCGCCGAACACCTTGACGTTGCACAGGTTGAGGCCGCCGATCAGGAACACGATGCCCAGCACCCAGATCCAGCGGGCCACTTCCGGGAACCAGAAGCCCATGTAGATACCGAAGGCGGTGACGTCGGCAATGGCGACGATGACCATCTCGAAGGCGTAGGTCCAGCCGAGGATGAAGCCGGCCATGGGCCCCAGGTAGGTGCTGGCGTAGTGGCCGAAGGACCCGGCAACCGGGTTGTGCACGGCCATTTCACCGAGCGCGCGCATGACCATGAACACGGCGGCGCCGCCGATCAGGTAGGCCAGCAGAACAGCCGGGCCGGCCATCTGGATGGCCGAGGCGGAACCGTAGAAAAGCCCGGTACCGATAGCGGAACCGAGCGCCATGAAACGGATGTGCCGGGCACTTAGCCCGCGCTTGAGACCTTCAGCTTGTTGCATGTCACGTCCTTAAATTGTTTTTGTGGTCGTGAGATCGATAGGGGCTGCCTTGCAGCCCAATCGCCGGCAAGCCAGCTCCCACAGAGACAGGGTTTGCGCCGTCAATGTGGGAGCTGGCTTGCCGGCGATGGGCCGCACAGCGGCCCCGGGAGCATTACAGGCTTGGCAGTACACCCGCCGGCAGCAAGCCGGTCAGGCTACCCTTGGCCAACAGTTCCACAGCCTTTTCGATGTCTGGTGCGAAGAAGCGGTCACGGTCGTAGTGCGGCACTTCGCTGCGCAGCGCCTGGCGCGCCTGCTCCAGCTTGGCCGAGGTCTTCAGGCCTTTGCGCAGGTCAAGGCCCTGGCAGGCGCCCAGCCATTCGATGGCCAGCACGCCGCGGGTGTTCTCGGCCATTTCCCACAAGCGCTTGCCGGCAGCCGGGGCCATCGAGACGTGGTCTTCCTGGTTGGCCGAGGTCGGCAGGCTGTCGACGCTGTGCGGGTGCGACAGGGCCTTGTTTTCGCTGGCCAGGGCGGCTGCGGTGACCTGGGCGATCATGAAGCCGGAGTTGACCCCACCGTTTTCCACCAGGAACGGCGGCAGCTGGGACATGTGCTTGTCCATCATCAACGAGATGCGGCGCTCGCTGAGCGAGCCGATTTCGGCAATGGCCAGGGCGAGGTTGTCGGCGGCCATGGCCACGGGCTCGGCGTGGAAGTTACCGCCGGAAATCACGTCTCCTTCGGCCGCGAATACCAGCGGGTTGTCCGACACGGCGTTGGCTTCGATACCCAGCACCTCGGCAGCCTGGCGCAACTGGGTCAGGCAGGCGCCCATGACCTGTGGCTGGCAGCGCAGCGAGTACGGGTCCTGGACCTTGTCGCAGTTCTTGTGCGACAGCGACACTTCGCTGGAATCGCCCAGCAGGTCGCGGAAGCAGGCAGCCGTGTCGATCTGGCCGCGCTGGCCACGCACCGCATGCACCCGTGCATCGAACGGCGAACGCGAACCCAGCGCCGCTTCCACGGTCAGGCCGCCACAGGCGATGGCAGCGGCGTAAAGGTCTTCGGCATGGAACAGGCCACGCAAGGCATACGCGGTAGAAGCCTGGGTACCGTTGAGCAGGGCGAGGCCTTCTTTGGCGGCCAGGGTCAGCGGCTCCAGGCCGGCGACTGCCAGCGCTTCAGTGGCCGGCAGCCACTGGCCCTTGTAACGCGCCTTGCCTTCACCCAGCAGCACCAGCGACATATGCGCCAGCGGTGCCAGGTCACCGGATGCCCCCACCGACCCCTTGAGCGGGATGTGTGGGTAGACCTCGGCATTGATCAGGGCGATCAGCGCATCGATTACCTTGCGACGAATGCCGGAGAAGCCACGGCTTAGGCTGTTGACCTTGAGCACCATGATCAGCCGCACCAGGCTGTCGTCCAGCGGTGCTCCGATGCCGGCAGCGTGCGACAGCACCAGCGAGCGCTGCAGGTTTTCCAGGTCGTGACTGGCGATGCGGGTCGAGGCCAGCAGGCCGAAACCGGTGTTGATGCCGTAGGCCGTGCGGTCTTCGGCGAGAATCTGTTCAACGCAGGCGACGCTGTCGTTGATCGGCTGGTCGGCGCTGGCATCCAGTTGCAGGCGCACGGGCGCGGCATGGATTGCGCGCAGCTGGGCCAAGGTCATGGTGCCGGGCTTGAGGTTCAATTCGGTCACTTCGCTACTCCAATCGCGTGGAACCGCAGGCCCATCTGTGGGTGCCTGCGCGCTCCTTCTTGTTGTTCAGTATCACCCCTTGCGGGGTGCGATCCAAAGCGCGGCTATCAGCCGGTGATCATCGGCAGGTCCAGGCCCTGCT
>NZ_JABMCW010000469.1:0-3356 GCF_013179705.1 Pseudomonas sp. CM25
CTGCATTGGGCAAACGCCAATCTGCAGCGCCCTGGAGAGCCGGTGGAGCCCTACGTGTCTGCTGATATGGTGGACACGGCCAGGGAGCTTGCCCGCAGGGGGGGGGCCGAACTGCTGATGAATGTGGCAAGGTCGACACAAAACGCAGCCTGGGAGCTGTGGATGAAGATGGCGTTCAGCCTGACACAGGATCCACTGGAGCTCGAGGAGTTCCTGGAGGTTTCGTCGCGGTCGATCTCGGAATTCATCGACAGCAACATGCGTGTGGTGACCCAGATTGTTCTGGAAGTAAAGAGCGCCCAGGCGCATGACGATCCGATCGACAAACGCAGCCTGGTCACTCGGCTGCTCGATGGCAGGGATGTGGATGCGGAGCAGTTAGGCAGACGACTGGGCTACAGCCTGGCTCAGAGGCACCATGCCTGCCTCGTCTGGAGCGAAATCCCGGACGCCGAGATTGGTCCTCTGGAGGATATGGCGCGCGCCCTGGCGCAGCTCACGGGCACGCTAGCGCCTCTGATCGTATTCGCGGGCCCAGCGACCCTGTGGGCCTGGAGCAATGCGGCAAAGCCGCTGGATCTGAACCTGCTGCAAGGCGTCGCCCGGCAATTTCCGAAGATTCGCGCGGCGATCGGTTCGGCGGGCGCGGGGGTGAATGGCTTCCGGCGCTCGCACCTGGAAGCCTTGACCACCCAGCGGTTGATGGGGCGTTTGGCGGGTTCACCCGCAGTCGCCACGATCGATCAGGTGAGGATGGTGTCGTTGATGACACAGGATGCCCGCGCAGCCAGGCAGTTCGTCTTGAGCACGCTGGGGCGCCTGGCGACCGAGCCCTCGGTGCTTCAGCATTCGTTGCACGCCTTTCTGGCCAATGGCTGCAACGTCACCCAGACCGCGGAGGTGCTGGGTACCCATCGCAATACCTTGCTGCGCCGGCTCGAGCGCGCACAGGACCTGCTGCCTATCCCGTTTGCCGACCATCGCATCCAGATCGCTGCCGCACTCGAACTGGTGATCTGGAATACCCCATTAGCAAACGACGAGAAATAGAGGTGAAGGCAGACTTGGCTTCTGGCTGCGCACCGATGCCCGGAACATCCGTCCAGGCTGATGAGCGCAACGGAGCGCCCGCCTTCGAGCGCACCGTATTCGTCTATTGGTAGCCACGTCAAAGGATCGGTTTACCGCCAGTGACAGCGTACCGGGAACCGCTGATGTAGCTGGCCTCATCGGAGCCCAGCAGTACATAGATTGGCGCGACCTCCACCGGCTGCCCTGGCCGCCCCATAGGGTAGCTGGAGCCGAAGTTTTTCACGGCCTCATCGGGCATGGTGGCCGGGATCAGAGGCGTCCAGATGGGGCCAGGCGCGACGCTATTCACCCTGATTCCCTTTTTCCCCAGAAGCTGAGCCAACCCCGCCGTGAAGTTGGCGATGGCACCTTTGGTGGCGGCATACGCCAGTAGGCTTGGAGACGGATCGTCGGAGTTTACCGAGCTGGTATTGATGATCGAACTGCCCTTAGGCATGGAAGGCAATGCTGCCTTGCAGATCCTGAAGATAGCGGTGATGTTGGTATCGAAGGTTTTCACCCATTCGTCATCGTCGATTTCCTCCAGGCTCTCATGTGACATCTGGAAGGCGGCGTTATTGACCAGGATATCGATGCGCCCGAACTGTTCGACGGTTTTACCGACGATGTTAATGCAGTGCTGTTTCTGCGCCAGATCGCCGGGTAGCAGCAGGCACCGTCGGCCAGCTGCTTCTACCCAGCGCGCAGTTTCCTGCGCGTCTTCATGCTCATTCAGATAAGCGATGGCAACGTCAGCACCCTCGCGTGCATAGGCGATGGCAACCGCGCGCCCGATACCACTGTCAGCACCGGTGATCAGCGCAGTCTTGCCTTCCAGGCGGTTGCGTCCGGTATACGACTGCTCTCCGCAGTCTGGGTAGGGCTCCATCTTGCGTTGTGAACCGGGTACGCTTTGCGGTTGGGACGGAAACGGCGGAGTAGGAAAGTCGCGCATGGTAGAAGCTCCTGCAGTTGAGAACGCTCTTACCGTTTCGAGCCAGCGGCTTGCTGCGCGTTGGGTTGAATGTGTGATTGGTTCGACGAGCGGTGCACGCTGCGGCGCGTGGCGGTACCGCCACTGCGAACGATATTGAAGCACGCCGCGTAAAGCTTAACCCGCGCCTGCGCGCGGGCTGCTGCTATCACTGTTTTTTGCCGGGCAGTACTGAGCTCAGGACCTGCTTGGCTGTCTGCACGATGACCCCGGCTTCATCCGGGTCGCCCTTGAGCAAGGTGCTGGCGAATTTCTTTGCCTGTTCCAGCTTGATGTGCGGGGGAAGGGGAGGCACGTTCGGGTCGGTCTTGAATTCGATCAACACCGGCCGGTCAGCCGCCAGCGCGCGTTCCCAAGCGCCGGCAATGTCTTCCTCCCGCTCCACATAGATGCCCTGCAAACCGATGGAAATGGCGAACAAGTGGTAGGGCACGTCGGGGATCGACTGTGACGCCTCGAACTTGGGGTCGCCTTCCATCACGCGTTGTTCCCAGGTGACCTGGTTGAGGTCTTCATTGTTGAACACCGCGCAGATCCACTTCGGGTTATCCCACTGGCGCCAGTACTTGGCCACGGTGATCAGTTCGGCCAGGTTGTTCATCTGCATCGCACCGTCACCTACCAACGCCACCACGCTTCGCTGCGGGTGGGCGAATTTGGCGGCGATGGCATAGGGCACCGCCGCGCCCATGCTCGCCAGTCCGCCGGACAGCGAGCACTGCATGCCCTGGCGGATCTGCAGATCGCGGGCAAACCAGTTGGCGCATGACCCCGAGTCGCTGGTGACGATGGCCTGATCAGGCAGGCGAGGGGAGAGTTCATGCACCACGCGTTGCGGGTTGATCGGGTCGGCTTTGACCAGCGCGCGTTTCTCCAGGGTCTTGTCCCAGTGCGCGCGCCAGCTTACGACCTTGTCGCGCCAGCGTCGCTCGCTTTTGCGCTCGAGCAGCGGCAGCAGGGCGCGCAGGGTTTCGGCGGCATCGCCCACCAGGTTGACTTCCATTGGATAGCGCAGGCTGAGCATGTCTGGTTGCAAGTCGATCTGCACCCCACGGGCCTGGCCTTCCTTGGGCAGGAACTCGGCATAGGGGAAGCCGGAGCCGATCATCAGCAAGGTGTCGCACTCGTTCATCAACTGGTAGCTCGGTTCAGTACCGAGCAGGCCGATGGCGCCGGTGACCCAGGGCAAATCGTCAGGCAGCACGGCCTTGCCGAGCAGCGCCTTGGCCACGCCGGCACCGAGCTTTTCGGCCACGGCTACGACCTGCTCGGTCGCTTGCAAGGCGCCGGC
>NZ_JABMCW010000047.1:0-24840 GCF_013179705.1 Pseudomonas sp. CM25
GACATGACGGGCACATACCGAGCAAAAAAGGATGAAGTTCATTCCAAAGCGGAATCATGTGGTTCGAAAAGGTCGTTTGTTGACCCCGGCCTATAGATTAATACTGACCTGGATCAACGATTACAACCGGTCGTGCGAAGAGGAGGCCAGTACCCGTTTCCGGCATCAACAAAACAACAACAACGTCCATCAGAAATTTACAAGAATTCTGCTCCGACCTTCAGCCGCCTCGCCGCGGCCGACCCATTCGAGGGTTCTTCATGGCTTCGCTAGACAACAAGAAACAGCGTTCCCTGCAGCACGGCCTGACTTCCCGTCAGGTTTCCATGATCTCCATCGCCGGTATCATCGGCGCCGGCCTGTTCATCGGCTCCTCCAACGCCATTGCCACCGCAGGCCCGGCCATCCTCATTTCGTACGCCATGACCGGGCTGCTGGTCCTGCTGGTGATGCGCATGCTCGGCGAAATGGCCATCGCCAACCCCAACAGTGGCTCGTTTTCCACCTATGCCTCCGAAGCCATCGGCCCCTGGGCGGGCTTTACCATTGGCTGGCTGTACTGGTGGTTCTGGGTACTGATCATTCCGGTCGAGGCCATTGCTGGCGCAGACATCCTGCATGCCTACTTCCCCGGCGTGCCGTCCTGGCTGTTCGCCTTCCTGATCATGCTGGTGCTGTCGGGTACCAACCTGATCAGCGTGAAGAACTTCGGCGCCTTCGAATACTGGTTCGCGCTGGTCAAGGTGGTGGCAATCATTGCCTTCATCGTGGTCTGCAGCCTGGCGATATTCGGCTTCTGGCCGCTGGCCGAGGTGTCCGGGGTGAGTCGGCTATGGGACAACGGCGGCTTCATGCCGAACGGCTTCGGTACCGTGCTGGGGGGCGTGCTGATCACCATCTTCTCGTTCTTCGGCGCCGAAATCGTCACCATTGCCGCTGACGAAACCGCCAACCCGAAAGACAAGATCCGCCGCGCCACCAACCTGGTGGTGTACCGCATTGCCATCTTCTACCTGGCGTCGATCTTCCTTGTGGTGTCGCTGGTTGCCTGGAATGACCCTGCACTGAAAGCCGTTGGCTCGTTCCAGCGTGTGCTGGAAGTGCTGAACGTGCCGGGCGCCAAGCTGCTGGTCGACCTGGTGGTGCTGGTGGCAGTGACCAGTTGCATGAACTCGGGCCTGTACACCGCCTCGCGCATGCTCTATTCGCTGGGCGCCCGTGGCCAGGCGCTGAGCATGACCAAGCGCATCTCCGGTTCGGGTGTGCCCACTGTCGCGGTCATCCTCTCGACCCTGGCCGGGTTTGCCGGTTGCCTGGTCAACTATGTGTTCCCGGGGAAGGTGTTCGGATTCCTGTTGTCGACCACCGGCGCCATCGCCTTGCTGGTGTACCTGGTGATCGCCGTGTCGCAGCTGCGCATGCGTGCCCGTGCTGACCGTGAAGGGCGGCCGCTAGAGCTGAAGATGTGGCTGTTCCCGTGGCTGACCTGGCTGGTGATCGGCACCATTGTCATGGTGCTGGGCTACATGCTGTTCAGCGATGCCTACCGTTATGAAACGCTGATGACCGCCGGGGTGACCGCGTTCATCCTGCTGGTTTCGCTGACCCAGCGGCGCGCCAGGGTGGTCGCCCAGACGGCCTGATGTTTCTGCTTTAATGGGGGCGTTGCGCGCCCCCATATCAATAAGCACAGGAAGCGTATGAACAATCAGAACCTTTCCCTCCAGGCCCTCGCTGCGCCAGACGGCACCTGCTACGGCTGCGGTTGCTCGCACCCCAGCGGCCTGCACCTGCAAAGCCATTGGGATGCCGATGGCATCCACCTGCTGTGCCGTCACGCGCCCGACAGTACCTTCATCGGCTGGCCCGGCCTCGTCTACGGTGGCCTGCTGGCGATGCTGGTCGACTGCCACTCCAACTGGACAGCCATGGCCTACCACTACCGTAACGAAGGCCGCGAGCCGGGCAGCTTGCCGCGTATCGACTGCGTGACCGGCACGCTCAACCTGACCTACCTGAAGCCCACGCCGATGGGCGTCGAGCTGCTGCTCAAAGCCCGCGTGGAAGGTGAAACAGGGCGCAAGACCCGCGTGCTCTGCGAAGTCTGGGCCGACGATGTGCTGACCGTCACCGCCGACTCGGTGTTCGTGCGCGTCGATACCGAAAAGCTCAAGCTCAAGGCCCACGGTCAGGCCTGAACGGGCCACGGTCATGCGCGGCCGGTGATGGTCAGCCGCCCGGGATGCCTCTAGAGTGGCAGGTTCATTCCACAGGCAAGGTTGATCATGACCGATCTCAGTGCGTTCCCCATCACCCGCAAATGGCCCGCCCGACACCCTGAATGGCTGCAGCTGTATTCGCTGCCGACGCCCAACGGCGTCAAGGTGTCGATCATGCTCGAAGAAATCGGCCTGGCCTACGAGCCGCACAAGGTCAGCTTCGAAAGCGATGACCAGCTGAGCCCCGAGTTCATCTCGCTCAGCGCCAACAACAAGATCCCCGCCATCCTCGACCCCAACGGCCCCGGCGGCAAGCCGCTGCCGCTGTTCGAGTCGGGGGCGATTCTGCAGTACCTGGCGGAAAAGAGCGGGAAGTTGTTGAGCCTGGACCCGGCCCAACGCTACCAGACCTTGCAGTGGCTGATGTTCCAGATGGGCGGCATCGGGCCGATGTTCGGCCAGGTCGGGTTCTTCCACTTCTTTGCCGGCAAGGAATACGAGGACAAGCGCCCCCGGGACCGTTATGTGAATGAGTCCAAACGGCTGCTGGGTGTGCTGGACCGGCACTTGAAGGGCCGGCAGTGGATGGTCGACGAATACAGCATCGCCGACATCGCGATCTTGCCGTGGGTGCGCAACCTGGTGGAGCGTTACAACGCGAGCGAGCTGGTTGGGTTTGATCAGTTCAAGGAAGTGCAGCGAGTGCTGGCGGTGTTCCTTGAGCGGCCGGCGGTGCAGCGTGGGCTGAAGATTCCGGGTTGATGGTGGCTGTGCGGGCCTAGAGCAAAAAAAACAAACCGCACCTGCCCGCGACCTCGATCAATTATCTAGGCTCAAGACAGATGCTAACGGCAGGAGAACTCCATGATCCGCTGCAAGCGCGTCTACGCTGCGGTCGAGGTTGAAGACGGCCAGCGGGTGCTGGTCGACCGCTTGTGGCCGCGCAACAAGCGCAAGCAAGACCTGCACGGCCAGTGGATGCGTGAGGTGGCACCTTCGGATCAGCTGCGCAGGTCACTTCACCAGGGCGAACTGGATTTCGCCGGTTTCACCCAGCGTTACCAGCAAGAGCTGGCCGCTCACCCCGAGCACTGGTACCCGCTGCTGGGCATGGCAGAGCAAGGCACGCTGACATTGCTGTATGCCGGCAAGGACACCGAGCACAACAATGCCCGGGTGCTGGCCGACTGGCTGGAAGACGAACTGGACAAGCGCGGGCCCGGCAGCTCGCCCGTGTGTTATGCCCGTTGATCGATGCCTGGAAACCCCGAGAGCACATTGTGTGATGCCCCTGAACCTGACCCCGGCAAACGACAGCCACTGCACCTTCGCCCGCGACCTCACCCGCCGCGCCATGCTGCCGTACTACCGCGAATACCACCTGCTCTGGATAGAGGAGGCTTTCGACGAAGCCTGGGGCTGGCGCGAGCAGTGGCTGGTGACCGACGGGGACACCTTGCTGGGCTTTTGCAGCCTCAGCCAGGACCGTCAGGCGCTGTTCATCCGCGAGTTGCACCTGCTGCCCGAGCACCGCGGTCACGGGGTGGGTAGTTGGGTGCTGGAGCAACTTGTCCTGTGGGCCAGGCAGCGCGGCCTGCCGCTGCTGCGGCTGATGGTATTTCGCAGCAACCCGGCCCGCCTGCTTTATCGGCGCCACGGCTTTGTCGAAATGGGCGAGGACGACTGTTTTGTACGCATGCAGCGAACCATCGACTAGTGGCTCAATGATGGCTTGTCGCGACCCCAGCGCATCGGCATAGTGAAGGCTGACAGCCACGGCTGCCCTTCGGCAGGCGGGGAGTGCCTCGGCAAAATCAAGGGAAAGGAGAACCCCCTATGAATGGAATCGGTCCGCGTCTGCGGGAAGAGCGTGAGCGACTGGGCATGACTCAGCGCGTGTTTGGCTATATCGGTGGGGTCGAACCCAATGCCCAGGGCAAATACGAGAGCGGTGAACGCATGCCGCGGGTGGATTACCTGGCGGCATTGGCGACGCGTGGTGTGGATGCGTCGTACGTGCTCAGCGGCATCCGCACCCCGGCCCTGCTGGACGGGTTGAGCATGGACGAGTCCGCCTTGCTGAAGGCTTTCCGGCAATTGTCGGTCGATGATCAAGCGGCACTCGGGCACCTGCTGGGCCGATTGGCGAACCCTGAAAAAACCCGGCAAACAGTGCGGTCTCTCACAGTTGAGCGTCAGGCGTTTCTGACGGAAGCAATGCGTTAGGCCCACCGTGAAATTTTTTGTTAAGGTGGCGGGATCCAATCGCCCTGCTGACGAGGTGTGTGCTTGATTAGGGTCTTAGTGGTCGATGATCACGATCTGGTACGAACCGGTATTACGCGCATGCTCGCCGACATCGATGGCCTGCAGGTGGTGGGTGAGGGGGATTCGGGCGAGTCGGCGCTCAAGCTGGCCCGTGAGCTGAAGCCGGACGTGGTGCTGATGGACGTGAAAATGCCTGGCATCGGCGGCCTGGAAGCCACCCGCAAACTGTTGCGCAGCCACCCGGACATCAAGGTGGTAGCCGTGACCGTGTGCGAGGACGACCCGTTCCCCACGCGGCTGTTGCAGGCCGGTGCCGCCGGCTACCTGACCAAGGGCGCAGGCCTGGATGAAATGGTCCAGGCCATTCGCCTGGCCTTCGCCGGCCAGCGCTACATCAGCCCGCAGATTGCCCAGCAGCTGGCGCTCAAGCCGTTCCAGCCGCAGGGCTCGCCGTTCGACGCGTTGTCCGAGCGGGAAATCCAGATTGCTCTGATGATCGTCGGCTGCCAGAAAGTGCAGATCATCTCCGACAAGTTGTGTCTCTCGCCCAAGACCGTCAATACTTACCGTTATCGGATCTTTGAAAAACTCTCGGTCACCAGCGACGTCGAACTGACCTTGCTGGCCGTTCGCCACGGTATGGTTGACGCAAGCCTGTAAACCCTCATGTCTCAAGTTTTTGATGCCAGCGCATTTCTGGCGACCTGCAGCGGTCGCCCGGGCGTTTACCGAATGTTCGACGCCGAAGCCCGGCTGCTGTACGTGGGCAAGGCCAAGAACCTGAAGAAACGCCTGACCAGCTATTTCCGCAAGACCGGCCTGGCGCCCAAGACCGCCGCGCTGGTTGCGCGCATTGCCCAGGTCGAAACCACCATCACCGCCAACGAAACCGAGGCGTTGCTGCTGGAGCAGAACCTGATCAAGGAATGGCGCCCGCCGTACAACATCCTGCTGCGCGACGATAAATCCTACCCCTACGTGTTTTTGTCCGACGGTGAGTTTCCGCGGCTGGGCATTCACCGTGGGGCGAAAAAGGCCAAGGGCCGCTACTTCGGCCCATACCCCAGCGCCGGCGCCATCCGCGAGAGCCTGAGCCTGCTGCAAAAGGCGTTCTCTGTCCGCCAGTGCGAAGACAGCTACTACGCCAACCGCACCCGGCCGTGCCTGCAGTACCAGATCAAGCGTTGCAAAGGGCCCTGCACTGACCTGGTCAGCGCCGAGGAATACGCCGAAGACGTGCGCCACTCGGTGATGTTCCTCGAAGGTCGCAGCCAGCAGCTGGGCAATGAGCTGAATGCCGAAATGGAAAAGGCCGCCATGGCCCTCAATTTCGAAAAGGCCGCCGAGTTGCGGGACCAGATCGCCCTGCTGCGCCGCGTGCAGGACCAGCAATATATCGAAGGCGGCAGCGGCGACGTTGACGTCATTGCCGCTTTCGTCAACCCGGGTGGCGCCTGCGTGCACCTGATCAGCGTGCGCGGCGGCCGGGTGCTGGGCAGCAAGAACTTCTTTCCCCAGGTGGGCATCGAGGAGGAGGTGGCCGAGGTCATGGCGGCCTTCCTGTCCCAGTACTACCTGGGCAACGCCGAGCGTGAATTGCCCAGCGAGTTGATCGTCAACGTTGTTCACGAAGACTTCCAGGCCATCATCGAAGCGCTGCACACGCTGCGCGGCCGTGAGCTGTCCATCAGCCATC
Source organism: Pseudomonas sp. CM25 (assembly GCF_013179705.1). Taxonomy (NCBI): domain Bacteria; kingdom Pseudomonadati; phylum Pseudomonadota; class Gammaproteobacteria; order Pseudomonadales; family Pseudomonadaceae; genus Pseudomonas; species Pseudomonas sp. CM25. Next base: position 6,184 of record NZ_JABMCW010000047.1, read on the forward strand.
GGGTGCGTGGCACCCGCGCTCGCTGGCAGCAGCTGGCGGTAACCAACGCCGAACAGGCGCTGAACGCCCGCCTGGCCAACCGCCAGCATATGGCTGCACGTTTCGAGGCCTTGGCCGAAGTGCTCGGCCTGGACGAAGTACCGCAGCGCCTGGAGTGCTACGACATCAGCCATTCCAGCGGCGAAGCCACCGTGGCCAGTTGCGTGGTGTTCGGCCCGGAAGGCCCGCTGAAGTCCGATTACCGGCGCTTCAATATCGAAGGTGTCACCGCCGGCGACGACTACGCAGCCATGCATCAGGCGCTGACCCGCCGTTACGGGCGCATCAAGGATGGCGAAGGCAAGCTGCCCGACGTGTTGCTGGTGGACGGCGGCAAAGGCCAGCTGAACATGGCCCGCGACGTGATGCAGGAGCTGGGTTTCACCGACCTTACCTTGCTCGGCGTGGCCAAGGGCGTAACCCGCAAGGCCGGTTTCGAAACCCTCTACCTGAACGACGTGCACCACGAATTCACTCTCAAGGGCGATTCATCGGCCCTGCACCTGATCCAGCAGATCCGCGACGAAGCCCACCGTTTCGCCATTACCGGCCACCGCGCCCGCCGCGGCAAGGCCCGTCGGGTGTCCAGCCTGGAGGATGTGGCCGGGGTAGGGCCCAAGCGCCGCCGCGACCTGCTGAAACATTTCGGCGGCCTGCAGGAGCTCAACCGCGCCAGTATCGATGAGATCGCCAAAGCCCCCGGCATCAGTAAAAAGCTTGCCGAGTCGATTTATGCCAGCCTGCATAGCGAGTAGAATGCCGGGCTCAACTTGCGGCCAGTCGTACCGATGAATATTCCAAACCTGCTCACCGTTCTACGCGTCCTGCTCATTCCGATCTTCATCCTGCTGTTCTATATGCCCTATCACTGGAGCTATATGGCCGCCAGCAGCGTGTTTGCGGTGGCGGCCGCCACCGACTGGCTGGACGGCTACCTGGCGCGTCGCCTGCAGCAGAGCACCCCGTTCGGCGCGTTCCTGGACCCGGTGGCCGACAAGCTGATGGTAGCGGTGGCTTTGGTACTGCTGGTGCAGGTGCACGCCAACTTCTGGCTGACCCTGCCGGCTGCAGTCATCATCGGCCGCGAGATCGTGGTATCGGCACTGCGCGAGTGGATGGCCGAGCTGGGCGCGCGGGCGCATGTGGCGGTGTCCGACCTGGGCAAGTGGAAAACCGCGGCACAGATGCTGGCGCTGGTGATTCTGCTGGCCAACCCGCCTGCTGTGACGTTCTGGGTCATTCTGGGTTACGGGCTGCTACTGGTGGCGGCAGGGCTGACATTGTGGTCGATGGTGCACTACCTGGTAGCGGCCTGGCCGCACCTGCGCGAAGGCTCGGAACAAAAATAAAACTTTTTTGAATCAAGGGGTTGACGCCGTTTTGGATTTCGCTAGAATGGCACCCATCACGACGCGGGAATAGCTCAGTTGGTAGAGCACGACCTTGCCAAGGTCGGGGTCGCGAGTTCGAGTCTCGTTTCCCGCTCCAAATATAGATCTGCAGAGTTCCATGGAAGTCTGTAAGTCGTTGAAAAAAGGCCCTTCGGGGCCTTTTTTCGTTCCAGCTCAGTCTGCCTGAATCCACCAGTAGCCACGAAATTCAAGTACATTTTTAAGTACAGCGATTCCGGGCAGTTGGCGTAGCGGATTGATGGCTGAGCTGGGCCTTGGGCATCGATATACATCTCCTCGACCTTACGAGACCGGGAGATGTACACATGCCATTGACCGACAGTGCCGTCCGCCAGGCGAAGCCGACCGGCAAGAACTACACCCTCAAAGATACCGCTGGCCTTGCACTGTTCGTCGGTGCCAAGGGTGCCAAGCAGTGGCACTTCCGTTTCTACTGGCTGGGCAAGCAGGCCCGGATATCGATGGGCGTCTATCCCGCCGTCAGCCTCAAGGAGGCCAGGGAGGCATGGGATCAGGCGCGCGCCTTGGTTGCCCAGGGCGTCGATCCTCGCGCCGACCGGCGTGAAAGCCGCCTCGCTGCCTGCGCTGCTTCTGAGAACTGCTTTCGTTCAGTCTTCATCGACTGGAAGGCCTTCAGGGCGCTGAGCCTCAAGCGCGGGTGACAAAGCACGTTGGTGCAGATCGAGCGCCACTTCATCAAGGACATCCTGCCTTGGCTGGGGGATCTGCCGATTGTGGAGGTGTCCCGCCAGCATGTGCTGGAGGTGCTGCGCAAGATCGAGCGGCGCAAGGCAATGACCACGGCTGCTGCTCTCGAACCATCCGACAAGCCCTGCAAGGCGCCGCCCATACGGAATCCTACCCAGGTGAGCGCGGACACCCAGAAGTCCGGAAATACGATGAACATTGATCCCATTACGAAGTTCAGTAGCATGTCACCGAATGAGTTATTCAGCCCCATGAGCACGTTGAAGTTGCAGTGGGGCGAATCCCAGCCATAGAGCGCATCGAGGATGGTGCTATCGATCCAACGTGCCAGCGGAAACCAGAAGTCGACGAAAAACAATGCGAACTGTGCACAAGTGATGGTCATCAATGTCTTGAGATCGACGGTGACGACTAGAAAAGTAAGTGGTATGCAGATAACCAAGGCCATTTTTAAGAACGCCAGAATCATTGGCAGCGCTTGGCGTACGACATCCATTGCGGGGAAGTAGCCAAGTGAGCCCATCGTAAGTCCTACGTCACCATCTGGTCGCGTTCGGCGATGTTGTTCACCGTGTTGAGCAGGGACAGGTAGGCGATCGACAACTGGGCGTTGTAGCCCTCGCGGGCGAAGGTGGCCAGGTCGACGATGGTGATATCCGCCTCGGGCCAGGGCGTGCCGGGGCGGTTGAACAGTTCACCGTCCAGGCCCTGGCAGAACAGGTCCATGGCCTCGGCCATTTCCTGGAGGCGGTTGCGGCGGGCTTCAGGTAATGAAACATCAGCGCTGCGCCGCCGTAATGCATCGCGCACATCTTCGGTCAGCACTGTGCGTTCGATACAGTGCTGCGCGGCATCCAGAATGCACTGACGGATCAAACAATCATTGGGTTGGCGTTTGGTTTGAAAGCGTGGAGGCTGGAGTCCAGCAGACCTGTACTGATATTTTTGTCAGTTGCTTCTAGGTCTATTGGTGCGTGAAGATAAATGCTGTCAATGTTTTCATATTTTGAGGTGTGTCATGTCTATTGCCCGCAGCGAGCAAGAGCTGAAAGAAAACTTTGCTAAGATTGATGTGAATGGTGATGGAAAGATTACGGTTGATGAATTTCGTGCGCTCTTGGTGAGTGGGATTCGGGAGGACTATTCAGAAGCTGTAAGTGATGTTTCGATTTCTGATATTGTTGACAAATATGCTAAGCAGCAGCTTGCGTCCATGGACGCTGATGGGAACAATGAAGTCAGCTTTAAAGAGTACAAATCTGCCTATGACAAGGCTGCGGCCGAGGCTGCAGACGAGGACGAGTAACGTCGTCATATTTTGCACTGTCGCCGCTGCAGCCTTTCGACAATCATAAACTGTCGTGCTGCGGCGACGTGTGCTCAGTTCTATATCAAAGAGCAAAGCTGATAGGTATTGCTACTTGATGGGTTCATGTCGTTCCCGAAATGCCTGATTAGAGACGCCTTTTGAAGGCTGCGGCGGACAGGTTTACTGCCAATCCCAGAGAAGTCGCGGCTGGTAATAGAATCAAGACAGGTACCACGCTCATCGGCAGTGTCAGATAAACGACCCAGGGCAGCACTGCGAGTGGCATAACGCACCCCTTGGCACGGTGGTAGAGGTAGCCGGACTCGCGGCTCGCCTCGAAGCGGCGGATATCCCGCCGTACCAGTCATCCACCAGCCCAACGAAGGCGGCCATGGCAAACAGCGGAAAGCGCGTGGTGGCCATCGAGCTGTATTTGAACCGCACCAAGCTTTACGACCCCGCTCGATGGCCTGGCACGGCTCAGCCGCAATCGTATCAGGGCTTGGACCCCGGCCTATGCCGCCCCTGAGCTGCTCGACGGGGCGCGCCTGTCGACAGCTTCCGACCTGTTCGCCGCCGCCTGCGTCATTTACGAGTTGGCCGGCGGCAAGCAACCGTTTGGTCACCTCGGTGCTCGAGCCATGGGTAAACAGCATCCAGGCCAGTCGCTGGACCGGCCTGCCAACCTGCCGGCCAAGGTATGGCCGGCACTGCGCCAGGCCCTGGCGCTGGACCCTGCGGCCCGCCAGTCCGGTGCCCGGGTGCTGCAACAGGCCCTGGTGATGCCCCCCCTTTCGTTATTGCGCCGTTGGTTCGGCCAACCCGAAGGATACCTTGCGGATACGGAGAGCCCCCATGTTCAACCCTAGCGATGAAACTCACTTCAGCCTCGCCCTGGAAGACGCCGATGTCGACTTTCAGGTGTTGTCGTTCACCGGTCATGAGGCCGTCAGCCAACAGCAACGACATCCTTGATGGGCGAGTGGAAAATCGTCATGTCTACATTCATTTGGCGCCAGAAGGCAATGTTGGCATCTTAGAGTTCGCGCTCGATGCCGCCGAACGCCCCGCTTTCACAAAAAGCTCATCGTTGTTCGGCGCGGTTTGCACGGATTCCCCTCCCGCTGCGATCGACCCCCTCAGAACCGCCAGGTAGCACCGCCCCCCACAATATGCAGCGCCGCATTTCGATAGCTGCCGGATAGGCTGTTACCTGAGCGTGCTTTGGTCTGCTCGACATCCATGTCACCCAACCACACCAGGGTATAGGCCAGGTGAATATCCAGGCCTTCTTCGACCTGATAGTTGAATCCGGTTGCCAGCCGCCAGGTTTCGTTCATCGGGTTGTCCACCGTGCGGTCTTTGTCATCCACCGCTGAACTGTCATAGCCCACGCCCATGTTCCAGCGCAGCTTGGGGGTGACCTGGTACTGCGCACCCAGCGAGGCGTGCCAGGTGTCCTTGTAGCGGCGCTCGACGGTGCGGCTGGTGCCGGCAGCGTTGGTATCGACTTCTACGCCAATCTCCCCGAACTCGCTCCAGTCCTGCCAGCCGAGGCTGCCCAGCAAGGTCCATTGCTCGTCGAGCTGGTGGGCAACGCTCAGCAGCACCGTCTGCGGTACTGCCATGTCCAGTTCGAGGCTGTCGACATCCAGCCGGTTCAGGGCGGCGCTAAGCAGCGGGTTGCTGATGTTGCTTACGTGCGGGCTGTCCTTGAATTCGAGGTCGATCTTGCTGGTATAGGCCAGGCCGATCCTGGTCCGTTCGCCAAGCTTGTAGAGCAAACCCACGTTGACGCCGGTGCCCCAGTCGGTGTCCTTGTATTCCAGCTGCCCGTCAGGCCGGTCGGTCACGCCGAGCAGGTTGTTGTTGATCGCCATTTCGGTACGGTAGTAGGCGTACATGAAGCGCGGGCCGACACCTACGGAAAGGTCATCGGTAAACTGGTAGGCGAATGTTGGCTGCAGCGACACCCCAATTATGGCGGCCTCCTGGGTGAAATAGCGCCCGGCCCAGTCATCGTCGTAGTCCAGTGCCAGGCCAAAGTTGCCATACATGCCAAAGCCGATGGCGGCGCGCTCATCCAGCTGGTGGCTGATGAACAGGCTGGCACCTGGCAGGTACTGCAAGCTATTGCCGCCCTCGTTGCCGGCAAACTGATTGTTGGTGTCGCGAGAGAAGCGGATGTCACCGAGTATCACCTGGGCATTCGCGCTGATCTGTGTGCCGCGCAACTGGGCAATGCCTGCCGGGTTGCTCATCAGCACGCTGGGGTCGCTGGCCAGCGCGGCGGCACCGGCGTTCGCCAGGCCATTGCCTTCCTGCCCCGCTTCATAGATCAGGATCCCGCCAGCCCAGGTATTGCTCATGCTCAGGCCAAGGCCGTAGGCAAGGGCGGGCAGATAGCGGCGATAAAATGCATGGGGGCTGTGGTTGAGCATGCTGCAGCCTCTGCGGGGGCGGGCCCGAAGCAGGCCCGCTCGCTACGGGGAGCCTTCAGGGCGGTAGCTGGACCGAACCCGAGGGCGCTGACGCTTACTTGGCTTTCAACTGCTGGAACGACTTGACCATGTCCAACGCCCAGCCATCGAGCACCGCCTTGGCATCTTTGGCCTGCATCACCTGCGAGGAATCGTCCAGCTGCGCGCCAGCCCCTTTACGCACCACTTCGGCGACCACCTGGTTGCTGTCGCCATCGAGGAACACCGCCTCGGTGGCGATGCTGGTGTCCTGGTCACGAATGCCGGTAGCGGCGCTCACACCGGCCGCCACCAGGGCGATCGGGATCACTTCCGTAACGAGAAGAACTCGAACTGGGAGGGCGCCTACCGGGTCCCGGCGATGGTGCGCTGGCCAGGCAAGATCAAGGCCGACTCGGTGAGCACGCAAATGTTCTCCGGGCTCGACTGGTTCCCGACGCTGCTGGCGGTTGCCGGTGATCCCGACATCAAGGACCGCTTGCTCAAAGGCGCTGATGTGGGAGGCAAGAACTTCAAGGTGCACCTGGATGGCTACAACCAGCTGGACTACCTGACAGGCAAGGCCGACAAGAGCGCGCGCAACGAGTTCTATTACTTCAACGATGACGGTGAGCTTGTGGCCATGCGCTACAACGACTGGAAGGTGGTGTATTGCGAGCAGCGTGCGCCGGGTGGATTTGCGGTGTGGAGCGAGCCATTCACCTGCCTGCGCGCCCCCAAACTGTTCAACCTGCGCATGGACCCCTTCGAGCGCGCCGATATCGTGTCGGACCAGTACTACGATTGGCTGACCAAAAACGACTACCTGTTCTTCCAGGTTACCCAGAAAGCCGCCAAATTCCTGCAGATCTTCGTGGACTACCCACCGAGCCAACGGCCTGCCAGCTTCAGCATCGACCAGATCCAGTCCGATGTGGACAAGAAGATCGAAGAGAAGATGAAGTCGCAGTCGCAGTGATTGCCTGACCGGCGCCCGCTACCCAGCGGGCGCCTTGTTTTCGCAACGGCAGGTGTTTACCTGCCAAGGTCCCTCAATGACTTCATCGGTAAAAGCTTCGGCGCTGGCCGCTACTGCGCGTATCGATGGCGGCGCACCTGTGCGGGCGCCGCTGGCCCTGGCGATCCCGGCCGGCCTGTTATTCCTTTCAGGCGGTGCGGCGCTGGTTTACCAGGTGTTGTGGATCAAGCAACTGTCGCTGGTGGTGGGCGTGGAAGTGCATGCCGTTACCACTGGCATCAGCGCATTCTTTGCCGGCTTGGCGCTGGGCGGGCTGGTGTTTGGCCGCCTGGCCGATCGCCTGCGGCGGCCGATCAGGCTGTACGCAGTGCTGGAATTGCTGGTGGCACTGCTGGGTGTCGCCACCACCCTGGCCATGGCCGGTTCCGCCGGGTTGTTTGCCCGCTTGGAGGACCAGGTCGGGGTATTGGCCTGGTGCCTGCCCTTCGTGCTGGTCGGGCTGCCGGCAACGCTCATGGGCGCGACATTGCCGGTACTGGTGCGCGCACTCAAGCCCGCCGAGGGTCAGTTGGCACACGCCAGTGGGCGTCTGTATGCCGCCAACACGGCAGGCGGCATCTGCGGCACGCTGCTGGCGGCGTTCGTGCTGTTGCCTGCCTTGGGCGTGACCGGTAGCGCCATGGCTGCCGCCGCGCTCAACCTGATGGCGGCGCTTGGCGCGTTGGCGGTGCGCTGCGCCGGGCAGCCAGCGCTCGCCCGCCCCCTGCCAGGCGCTGCAGTGCGCAGCCCGCAGGCACGGCTGGCGGTGGCCCTGTATTGCCTGGCGGGCGGTGTCGCGCTGGGCTACGAGGTGGTCTGGAGCCAGTCGATCGTACCGTTCATGAGCACCCGCACCTATGCCTTTGCGCTGGTGCTGGCAACCTACCTGTGCGGTTTGGTGGCGGGCAGTGCGCTGTACGCTCGGCGTGCCGACCGCCTGCGTGACCCTTGGGGCATGTTCGGCCTGCTGATCGCCTGTGCCGGCCTGCTCGCGCTGCTGCAGGTGGCGGGTCTTGGGCGCTGGCTGGTCAGCGCGCAAAGCCAGGTGGAGTTGCTGGTGCTGCAGGTCACCGGCAATGCCTTGGCCGGCATGTGCGCACGTTTCGCCGTCGCTGCCGTGTGCGTGGTGTTGCTGCCGACCACGCTATTGGGCGCGGCCTTCCCGCTGGCCATGCGCCTGGCAGTAGACCATGCCCACCTGGGCCGTGATGTCGGCCAGGTGCTTGCGCTCAATACCCTGGGTGGCATCGCTGGGGTAATGCTGACCGGTTTCGTGCTGGTGCCCGGGCTCGGCCTGGTGCGCACCCTTGCCGTGCTCGCGGCCATTGCGGCAGTGATCGGCCTGCTTGCCGTATGGCGGGGGAATGCGGTGCGCCGGCGCAACGCGGTGGCCGTGCTGGGTGTGGCCGTGGTAACCGTGCTCACCGGCCTGCTTGCGCCGCCGTCACGGCTGGCCGAATTGCTGCCGGGCGCGCGCAATGGCCAGCTCACCTACTACCGCGAAGGCAAAGGCGCGACGGTGGCCGTGGTCAACCAGGGCCAGCCAGGCCGCAGCTTCAACCGGCTGTATATCCAGGGCGTGTCGAATACCGGCGATGCCATGCCGTCGCTGCGCTACATGCGCTTGCAGGCGTTGTTGCCGCTGTTGATCCATACCCGGCAACCGCGCTCGGCGCTGGTCATCGGTTTCGGCACTGGCATCACCGTTGGCGCCATGCTCCGTTACCCAGGGCTGGAGCGGCCGGTGGTGGCCGAACTGCTGCCCGAAGTGCTGCAGGCTGCGCCGCTGTTCAAGGGCAATTTCGCTGCGCTCGAGGACCCGCGCCTGGACGTGCGCCTGCGCGATGGCCGTCGCGAGTTGCTGCGCAGCACCGAGCGCTACGACCTGGTAACGCTGGAGCCGCCACCGCCGTCGGCAGCAGGGGTGGTCAACCTGTACTCCCGCGACTTCTACCGCTTGGCGGCAGCCCGCCTGGAGCCCGGCGGGCTGGTGGCGCAGTGGTTGCCGTTGCCGACCCAGAACGATGAGGACAGCCAGTCGCTGGTGCGCAGCTTCATCGACGTATTCCCGCATGCATCGCTGTGGACCACCGAGTTCCACGAGATGCTGCTGGTCGGCTCGCTGCAGCCAATGCCGTTGAACGTGCCGCGCATTGCCGAGCGCTTTGCCCAGCCTGGGGTGGCAGCGGCCCTGGCCGAGGTGGGCATCGCTTCGCCACAGGCCCTGCTGGCCACCTGGATCACCGACAGGACAGGACTGGAGCTTTATGCGGGTGCGGCGCCAGCGGTCACCGATGACCAGCCGCGCATCGAGTACTCGGCGTGGGTGCGCCCGCGCGAAATCACCCGCGTGCTGCCGGCATTGCTGGCGTTGCGCCAGGCCCCGCCGTTGCTCGATGCCAGCCCGGCCTTCGTAGCGGCGGTGGGTGACCAATGGCGCACGTTGCAACGGTTCTACAGCTTGAGCCTGCATGCCTACAACGGCAACCGCGAAGCCTGGGCGCGCGAAGCCAGGGAGCTGGCCCGCAGTGATGGCGACAACCCGTATTACCGCTGGTTTCTAGGGGGACCTGCGCAATAGTCGTTAGCAGCGATGGCTCGTCACTGACGCTGCCAACCAGGTCGACATGGGTACCGGGGCGCACGTTGCGGCCCTGGGTCCGCGGCGCCGACCCCGGGTTCAACCTTGATGTCGCTGTCGGGCTTTGTCCCTGCACTACCTCATGGCAGACCGCGGTTTCGATCACATGCAGGCGCTCGGCGACGATGAGGACCTGAGGCTGCAATGCGCCGACCGCCGCCTGGTGAATGCTGTCGGGTTGAGGCGCCAGCGTCTGTATGAAACCGGCAGTGTGGGTGATATCGCCAAGGCGGTGGGCGCGTCCGAGCGCGAGTTGTCCGGGCTGTTCAAGGAGTACCTGCCGCCAGCCGAGTACTGGCGGCAGTTTCGCCTGAAGGCGGCGCACTGAGGCTGATAAGCCCGCGTCAGAATTTCAACGGGTATTCGACGATCACGCGCACTTCGTTGATATCCGGCAGATCGACTTGCGCTTGCTGGTTGCCACGGTAGTTGGCCATGCGCGTGCGTATGGAAAGGTCACGGATCGGACCTTGCTGCACCACGTAGCGCAGTTCGAGGTTCAGCTCGTGCCATTTGGCACCGTCATACGCCCCATAGCTGGACAGCGCACCACCGGCATAGTGCTGGCCCGCACGCCAGTGCTGGTCGTTGGCCTCGCTGCCAGTAATGTAGCGGGTCATGAAGTTCAGGCCAGGGATGCCGTAGCCCGCCAGATCGAGGTCGTAGCGTACCTGGCGGGACTTCATTCCAGGGGCATTGAAGTCGGAAATCTGCACCGAGTTGGCCAGGTCGATTGACAGGCCGCCGACATAGTCGAAAGGGGTGTCGCCGTCGATCTGCTGGTAGGCCAGGGTGATGCGGTGGGCACCCTGACGCCAGGCGCCTGCCAGGCTCCAGCTGGTGTTGGCTACCGCCCCGGACAGGGCGCGCCCGGTGTCGTCAGTGCGGTACAGCTGCAGGTCGAGGTTGAGTCCACTGCCTGTTGAAAACGCCACATCCTGGTTGATGTTGAGGTAGTTCTGCAGCCAGTTGTCCTTGGCGCGGGCGTGGAACAGCTTGACGCCCAGCGTGTCGTTGACCTGGTAGGTTGCACCGGCAAAATCCAGGCTGCGCACTTCGACGTCGGAGTAGCGGGTGCGCAGGCTGTCGTCGGCGTTACTCGAGGTGAAATCACGATAGGCGGTGAAGTGGCCCGCTTCTAACAGCAGGTCGGGCACCGCAGCATTGCGCAGATAGAAACCGCTGGCCATTTCCGGCAGCAGACGGCTGTCGGCGGTAGTGAACACCGGGGTCGAGGTACGCATCTCGCCCCACTTCAGTTCACTGCCAAGCGCCCGGGCTTTCAGCGCGGCGCCAGTGTGGGTGTAGTGGTCCGCCACCTCGGCGTTGCGCTGACGGTCATGGCTGACCGGCAACAGCAGGGTACCCGTACGTCCAGGGCCGCTGTCGAGCTTCAGGCCGAGTTGGGTGTGGGCATCGACTCCCAGGCCGAAGATGCCTTGGGTGAAGCCTGAGGTGAGGCCGAGCATCACCCCGTGTGCCCATTCCTCGCGGTAGCCCTTGCGAGCTTGGGCGGGGCGCGCAGCGTTGTTGCCCTGGCCGTTGCTGGCGTGGTTGCGCAAGTCGCGGTTGAAATAGAAGTTGCGGTTGCGCAGCTCCAGCTGGCTGCCCTCGATCACGCCCTGGCTGTCAGCCATGGCATCGGTGGCCAGCAGGGCGGTGCACAGCAGTGTGGCATGGCGATGGAGCATGAATGTTCACCTGTTGTTTTTGTTCTGGGCGCGGTGGTGCCCTGCGAGCAGAAAACCCGCGAGCACCGAAAAAGGGGAGGGCTCGTCCGTGAGCCGGGTAATCAGTCGAGCTCTTTACCAGCGGTTTCCGGTGCCAGCTTCAGGCCGACCAGCGACAGCAGGATGGCCGCGATGATGTAGAAGGCGGGTGCATTCAGGTTGCCTGTAAGGCTGACCAGCCCGGCGGCGAACAGCTGGGCGAAGCCGCCGAACAAGGCCACGCCGATGCAGTACGCCAGTGACATGCCGCTGGCGCGGATACGGGTGGGGAACAGCTCCGGCAGGATCGCCAGGTTGGGCACGATGGTGTAGGTCAGCGGGATGCTCAACAGACACACGACTGTTAGCAGCACCGCCAGGCTGGGGTGTTGGTTGAGCATCAGGAAGGCCGGATAGATCGCCACCAGTAGCACCGGCAATGGCCAGAAGATCGCTTTGCGCCGACCAATACGGTCACTCAAGCGCCCGGCATGGGCCGATAGCAGCAGCGGCGGCAGGCAGGCGACGATGGCCGCCCAGGTTCCACTTGACAGCGGCATGCCCAGCACTCCAATGGCATGGTTGGCCAGATAGAACTGAATGGTGTAGATCGGCACGGTCGCGCCGATCACCAGCAACACACCTGCCAGCATCTGCCGTGGGTGCTGCATCAGCATGGCCAGCTGCTTGCCTTGCGAGACCGAGGCGTGGCTTCGCCTAGTCTGGCGGTGGGCAAGTGTTTCTTCGAGGCGATGGCGGATGTACTCGCTGACCGGGATGGCCAGGATGCCCATGGCGAATATCACTCGCCAGCCCCAGCTGTCCATGGCTGCCGGGCTGAGCACGCTGCTCAGCAGGGTGACCATCAATGCACCCAGGCAGATCCCCAGGCTCTGGCTGAAAGTCTGCCAGCTGCAGTAGTAGCCCCGCGAGTGCTTGTCGGCGTATTCCATCAGCATGGTGGTCGAGGTGCCGATCTGCCCGCCGACTGCAAAGCCTTGCAGCAGCCTTGCGGCAATGACCACCGCCGGGCCGATCAAGCCTGCCTGGGCATAGGTCGGTGCGAGCGTAAACATCAGCGAGCCGATCGCCATCAGCCACAGGGTCAGGCGCATGGCTGCCTTGCGCCCGACGCGGTCGGCATACAGGCCGATCACCAGGCCACCCAGCGGGCGCATGACAAAGCCGGTGCCGAACACCGCCAGCGACAGCATCAAAGGGATCAGCGGGTGGTCACTGAACGGGAAGAACAGCCTGGCCATGAGCGTCGCCAGCAGGCTGTAGACCAGGAAGTCGTAGAACTCCAGGGCATTGCCCACGCAGATCGCGGCGATCGCCCGGCGCTTGCCGGGTTGTGGGGCGGTGGTTTCGATGGCGAAGTCTGTTGTTTTTGTTGTCATCGTTGTTGCTCTCTTGCGGTGGCGGTCAGGCCAGGAAGCGCTGCGCCAGTCGCACCCAGAAGGTCGCGCCCAGGGGCAGTGCCAGGTCGTTGAAGTCGTAGCCAGGGTTGTGTACTTCACAGCTGCCGCTGCCTTCGCCATTGCCGATCAACAAGTAGCAACCCGGCACTTGCTCCAGCCAGAAGGCAAAGTCGTCACTGGCGCAGATCGGTTTCTGGCCCGCTGCCAGGCCTTCCTCGCCCAGCCAGTCACGTATCACCTGTTCGGCCAGCTGGCTGGCCTGCGTGGTGTTGACCAGTACGGGGTAGCCTTCGCCGAAGCTCACCTCGGCGCTGGCGCCGTAGCTCTGCGCATGGTGCTCGGCCAAGGCCTGGATGCGCTGGCGCAGCAACTGGCGGACGCTGGCATCGAGTGCGCGCACGCTCAGGCGCAGCTCGGCCTGGCCGGGTATGACATTGGCAGCATCGCCTGCAATAAAGGCACCCACGGTGATGATCGCGGTTGCGCTGGGGGGTACGTTGCGCGAGACGATGGTCTGCAGTGCCAGCACCAGCGAAGCGCCTACCACGATCGGGTCGATCGCCCGGTCCGGCATCGCGCCGTGGCCGCCGTTGCCGTGGAGAACGATGGTGACGCTGTCGGTGGAAGCCATGCGCGGCCCGGCGAGCACGCCGAACTGGCCAACGGGCATGCCGGGCGAGTTGTGCAGGGCGTAGATGGCGTCGCAGGGAAAGCGCGCGAACACGCCTTCATCCAGCATGCGCTTGGCGCCGGAGCCTCCATGGCCTTCCTCGGCGGGCTGGAAGAACAGGTGCAATGTGCCTCGCCAATGGCGCTCCCGGGCCAGTTCGCACGCAGCGGCCAGCAGCATTGCGGTATGCCCGTCATGGCCGCACGCATGCATCTTGCCGGGCACCTTGCTGGCCCACGGCTGCCCGCTCTGTTCTGTGATTGGCAGGGCGTCCAGCTCCGCGCGCAGGCCGAGCGTGGGGCCCTGGCCATTGCGCAGGGTGGCAATCACGGCGGTGCCGGCCATGCCTTGATCAACCTCGTAACCCCATTCGCGCAGGTGACTGGCTACGCGGGCGCTGGTGGCGAATTCTTCGAAGCCCAGTTCGGGCTGGCGGTGGATAGCCCGGCGCAGTTCGACCATGGCCGGGGTGATGGCGGCGATGCCGGGGGCGATGCAGGGTATAGGCATATTGTTCTTTCCTGGTCTGCGAGGCGACACTGCGCTGCCCGTTGGCGGCCTTGGCCTCGTGCTCTACCCTAGCGCCGGTGTTGACGGTGCATAAGCCGCAAAAATGTTGTCATGACGACCCTTGGTGTTCAGGCAGGAGACTTTTCGTGAAGCTGCATCAGCTACAGGCCTTGCTCGCCGTGGCCGACCACGGTGGCATCCGTTCGGCCGCCCGGGCCCTGGATCTGTCCCAGGCCGCTATCACCCGCGCCCTGCGTGAACTGGAAGAGGAGCAAGGCTTGGCCTTGCTGGCCCGGCATGCCGGCGGCGCGCGCCTGACCCCGGCTGGGCTGACCCTGCTGCCGCACGCGCGGCAGATCGCCAGCCAGCTGGAAAAGGCCCAGCGTGACTTGGCCAGCCTGCGCGGGGAGGCGCCAAGCCGTCTTTGTGTGGGGATTACCCCTTGGTTCGGGCAGACGCTGCTGGGTGCGGCCCTGCAAGCGTTTCGCCAGCAAATGCCGGCGGTCCAGCTGGAACTGTATGAAGGTTTGCAGGCCGTCAGCCTGGCACTGTTGCGCATTGGTCAGATGCAGTTCGCCCTTGGCCCGGCGAGTGGCCTGCCGGGGCAGGAGTTCAGCCATCGGGTATTGGCCCACTATCCCATGCGGGTGGTGGCGCGCATCGACCATCCCTTGCAGGCAGCCCACTCGCTTGAACAGTTGCTGGAGAAGGACTGGGTGATGAACTTCACCCAGGCGGGCCAGCATGCGCTGATACATCAACTGTTTGGCCGCCACGGTTTGAGTATCGAACCGGGGCGCATCGTCTGTGCGCAGTCCAGCGCGATGCTCAGCAGCCTGATCGTAGACGGCGGCCTGTTGGGGTACTCGCCCGAGCCGATGCTGCTGTGCGAGCCGTTGCGCGGCAGGGCACGGGCACTGAGCCTTGACCAGCCGCTGGAGCCGGGTGACATCAGCGTGATCCACCTGCGCGACCAGGCGCTGGACCCGGCTGCGCAGTGCCTGGTGCGTTGCCTGGAGCAAGTGCTGAAAGCGTGCTGCCGCTCGTGCGATGGCGGCGATCGGCGCTTGGCTGACATGCTCAGGCTGAGTTTCTGAGAAAGTGCGGACAACGGCTGACAGCTATCGGGCTGCGTTTAACCCGCGTTCCTTTATCCAAATGCCGAGGTCGCGGCTTGAATGACATCGGGTAAAAAACCTGCAATTTTATAGGAGGATTCGGCGGCCGATTGGCTTGTACATCTTCAAGACAGCACTACCACGGCGGAGCAGCCGCGACCTATCCTAATATTCGCGTAAGCCACGCGTGCAAATCCGAACGGGATTTCTGCTTATCAGGCCCAGAAGCCGAACAGCAGCAACGCCGCCACACCAAGCCCGACCGCAACCGAGCAGCCGCCCAGCGACAGCGCCGCCCGGCCTTGTCGGTACCAGCCGTCGTGGCCCAGGTGCCGTGCGGGCGCCAGCAGGCTGCGCCAGCGCAGTTCGGTGTCGTGAAACGCCTGCAAGTTCGCCGTGTCCGCATCCAGCCAGCGGCGAAAGTCGATGCGCTCGCACGCAGTTACCTGTGGGCTCTGCAAGCGCACATACCATTGCCCGGCAACACTGGCCAGCACGTCCCGACGCGAGCGGCCGGCCTGCAGTGCCTGGGCCATGTTGCGCTCGATGCTGGCCAGCGGCAGGTCGAGGCGGGCGGCGATGATGGCGAAGTCCAGCTGGTCCAGGCGGTTGAGCAGGAATACTTGCTGCACGCGCCGTGGCAGCCGCTTGAGGGCGTGCAGCAATGCCTTATCGGCATCGTCCTGGGCAAGCGGGGTTGGGTGCTCGAGAGGCAGCAGCAGGCGGCTCATGGACAGCTCCTTGCTTGAAAGGGGGAGGGGTGGGGGCATCTTCCTTGACGCGTCATCAGCGTAGGTTAAACGAGATTGATTCTCAAGTGCTGATTCCGCAAAGTTTTGTAACGAGCGTTCACGCCCTGAAACACCTTTGCTATCATGCGCGCCATCACGATCTTCATTAGCCTGAAGAGCCAAAAAAAAAGACCCGGCAAAAAGCCGGGTCAAAAACCGTGATTAGCCTGATGAGGAGATAATCTGAGAGCGACCTAAGCTCCAGGTTATCCAGCGGATCTCGCGATCAGCTGAGTGCAATAATAATCGTTATCATTTGCCAGTCAAATGAATTTTCGCTAATCCGGTAAAAAAGTTTTACCGGCGCGCTTCCTTGTCCCGGCAATCGGGGCCTTTGCCGTTACGCGGCTATCACGTTTTCTCCCTTCTTTTCTCCTTACAAACCCGGGTCCACAGCACGTTTGTGCTCCAGCAGTGCGCGTGCCATATCCATCATGTGCATCAAGGCGAAGGTCAGTTCACGCTGGCTGCCTTGTTGATGGGTGGCGGTTTCCTGCGCGGTGGCGGCGGCGCAGCGCAGCAGGGCGATGGCGTGTTCCTGGGCCTGGTCGCCGGTGACGCCTTCGTGCAGGGTCCAGATCCTGTTGTCCAGGGTGGGGCGCGGCGGGTTGGGATTGAGGTAGTAGTCGAGCGCGCGGCGGGCGGCTTCGCTGTCCAGATCTGTTTCGTCGTTTTTCGGTGGTTTCATCCTGATACCTGCTAGAGCCAGTAGGGAAAGGGGTCAGGTCGATACTAATACCTAGAGTATTTTTATGCTTTCGAGTAAATAATACTGAATGTTTATTGAGCGCTAGAAGGCAGTCCGTATCGTGCCAGCGATGAATATGGATAAATGGATTGCCCTCGTCCGTGACCGGATGGAGGAGCTAGGGCTCACTCAAGAGCAGCTTGCCGAGCGCGTTGGCGTGTCTCAAGGCAGCGTGGGGCATTGGGTGAACAAGCGGCGTCAGCCGAAGATCGAGTCGATGAACCGCACGTTCGTCGAAATTGGTATGCCCCATTACAACGTCAGCTTGCAGTTGCGCGTCCAGGGGCGGGTTGGCGAGGAGCGAGGCGTTTACGAAGTCGATGACGACGATGCAGAGTTGGACCTCATGCAATACATTGTGTGTTTCCGCTACCCGGTACTGGGTTGGGATGAGCCAGATGTTGCAAAGGTCGAAGAGCCTGTTGTGTACGAGCAAACGGACTATCTGGCCAAGGGCAAGGCGTTCTGGCTGACCGTTGAGAATGACGCGATGAGCGCCCTCAGTGGCCGCAGTGTGCCGCAGGGCATGCGGATGCTGGTTGATCCTGGGGTAGAGGCTGGGCCAGGGCGTCTGGTGATCGCTCGTCAGCCAGGCAAACCGGCGATTTTCCGCGAGTTGGCCGAGGAAGGCGGCCAGTGGTACCTGAAGGCGCTGAACAGCAACTACCCAGCACTGCTGTGTGAAGAGGGTTGCGAGTTTCTAGGTGTGGTCGTGCGAGTGCATGGGGCCTTCTAGATTGCCGGGGCTGCTGTGCAGCCCTTTCGCGACACAAGGCCGCTCCTACAGGTGTGGCGCAAGCCTGAACCGTACTGTGCCCTTATGGAAAGCTGGAACTCATTTCTCAAACGCTACAAGCGCGATCACAAACTCAGCCAGCTAAAACTGGCCGAGCGTCTGGGCATGACTCAGGGCGGCGTGGGCCATTGGCTGCGTGGCACGCGGCGGCCCACGCTGGAGACCATCAATGAAAAGCTCGAGAAGCTAGGGCTCGTGTTTCTGGAGGCCCAAGTCATGGTGGTTGAGCGTGACATTGTGCCTGAAGCGCCGCTCTATGCGAGTTTCCGCTTCCCGGTGTTGGGTTGGTCTGACTTGCAGGGCCCTTTGCCTGAAACCAGCAAGGCTCGCGAACAGACGGACTACATGCCCGCAGGTAATGCGTTCTGGCTGGTAGTGGAGAGCGATTCGATGAATGCCGCCAGTGGCAAGAGCGTGCCTGAGGGTATGCGTGTGCTTGTGGATACCGGCCTGCCGGCAGAGCCAGGCAGGCTGGTCATTGCACGGCAGCCGGGTCGGCCGCCAGTGTTGCGGCAGTTGGTCGAGGAGGGTGGCGACAAGATGCTCAAACCGCTGAATACGCGCTACCCGACTGTATTATGTGAGGACGGCTGTGAGTTCCTGGGGGTGGTCGTGCGGATGCACGCGGCCTTATAGAATCCCGGGGCTGCTGCGCAGCCCATCGCCGGCAAGCCGGGCTCCCACAAGTACGGTGCCAACTCAAACATTGCGCTGTCCCTGTGGGAGCGGGTTCACCCGCGAATGCCCCACCCCGGTGGATGGCACCGGCTTTGCCGGTGTTCGCGGCTAAAGCCGCTCCCACAGTGATGGTGCAAGCTTCAACGTTTGAGCAAGTTGCCCCTGCTTACTTTACTCTGTCAGTTCAACCAGCACCGTCCCCTCGCTGACCATATCCCCTTCCTGGCAGAACAACGCCTTCACCGTCCCGCTATGCGGGGCACGAATGCTGTGCTCCATCTTCATGGCCTCCAGCACCACCAGAGCAGTACCCGCTTCTACCACCTGCCCCGGCTCCACCAATACCCGCACGATGCTGCCGTTCATGGGCGCACCCAGGCCGCCCTGATGGCTGTGGCTGGCCTCGGCTTCGGCAATCGGGTCGAAGGCTTCGATGGCGTGCATCTCACCTTCCCAGCGCAGGTACAGCGTGCCACCCCGGCGAACCGCCAGATGCTGGCGCCGCACGCCATCCTGCTCATGCACCAGTTGCTCGCCCAGCAATTGCCAGGTGGACGCAGCGCTGCGCTCCAGGGCAACGGCCTGATCCTGGCCGCCGCTCAGCAGATGCAGGCTGCTGCGCGCCGGCAG
>NZ_JABMCW010000470.1:0-3345 GCF_013179705.1 Pseudomonas sp. CM25
CGAGAAGCTGCTGGCCGAGTACCAGGAAATCCTCGAGCAGATCGGCGAGCTGATCCGCATCCTCAGCAGCGCCGAGCGCCTGATGGAAGTGATCCGCGAAGAGCTGGAAGCGATCCGCGCCGAGTACGGCGATGTGCGTCGCACTGAAATCCTCAATGCCAGCCACGACCTCAACTACGGCGACATGATCCCGGAAGAAGAGCGCGTGGTGACCATCTCCCACGGTGGCTATGCCAAGACCCAACCATTGTCGGCCTACCAGGCTCAGCGCCGTGGCGGCAAGGGCAAGTCGGCGACCGGTGTGAAGGACGAGGACTACATCGAGCATTTGCTGGTCGCCAACAGCCACGCCACCCTGTTGCTGTTCTCCAGCAAGGGCAAGGTGTACTGGAAGAAGACCTACGAAATCCCGGAAGCGTCGCGTGCTGCCCGTGGTCGCCCGCTGGTCAACCTGCTGCCGCTGGAGGAGGGTGAGCGCATCACCGCCATGCTGCAGATCGACCTCGAGGCCCTGCAGCAGAACGCCGACCTCGACGAAGAACTGGAAGACGCCGATGACACCGTGCTCGAAGGTGAGCTGGTAGAGCCTGAAGAAGTCGACGAAGAAGAAGGCGATACCCCGGAGTGGGTGGCAGAGCCGACCGGCGCGTATATCTTCATGGCCACTGCCTCCGGCACCGTCAAGAAGACCCCGCTGGTGCAGTTCGCCCGCCCGCGCTCCAACGGCCTGATCGCCCTGAAGCTTAAAGAAGGTGACACCCTGATTGCTGCGGCCATCACCGACGGTGCCAAGGAAGTCATGATGTTCTCCGACGCCGGCAAGGTGATCCGCTTCGCTGAAAGCGTGGTGCGCGAAATGGGCCGTACCGCCCGTGGCGTGCGCGGCATGAAGCTGGGCAAGGGGCAGCAGATCATCTCCATGCTGATCCCCGAGTCCGGCGCGCAGATCCTTACCGCCTCCGAGCGTGGCTTTGGCAAGCGCACCCCGCTGTCCAAGTTCCCGCGTCGCGGCCGTGGTGGCCAGGGCGTGATCGCCATGGGTACCAAAGGGCGCAACGGCCTGCTGGTCGGTGCCATCCAGGTGCAGGAAGGCGAAGAGATCATGCTGATCTCCGACCAGGGCACGCTGGTGCGTACCCGGGTTGGCGAGGTGTCCAGCCTCAGCCGCAACACCCAGGGCGTGACCCTGATCAAGCTGGCGACCGACGAGACGCTGGTAGGTCTGGAGCGTATCCAGGAGCCATCCGAGGAAGAGCTCGATGATGTGATCGAGAACGACGAGGAGGGCGTCGAGGCCGATGCGCCCGACGATGAAGCTGCTGGTGCCGAAGAGGCCCCGCAGGAATAAGCAAGCGTAAAACCCGAACGGGGCGACCAAGGTCGCCCCGTTTGACTGATGACAGCAGGCCTTTGGGGCCGCTGTACGGCCCATCGCCGGCAAGCCAGGCTCCCACAGGTAAAGCGCCAGCCTGAAGTTTGTGCGTTCCCTGTGGGAGCTGGCTTGCCGGCGATGGCCTGCAGGGCAGGCCCATGGCAGGTGACACAGATTCATCGGGTCAGCACTGAATTTAGAATTTGTACCATTTGGCAGAGCGAGAGTGGATGTGAGCAAACGAGCCTTTAACTTCTGCGCAGGCCCTGCCGCGCTTCCTGACGCTGTCTTGCAGCGCGCCCAGGCCGAGATGCTGGACTGGCACGGCAAGGGCTTGTCGGTGATGGAGATGAGCCATCGCAGCGACGATTACGTGGCCATCGCCGAAAAGGCCGAGCAGGACCTGCGTGACCTGCTGTCCGTCCCCTCCAACTACAAGGTGCTGTTCCTGCAGGGCGGCGCCAGCCAGCAATTCGCCGAAATCCCGCTGAACCTGCTGCCGGAAAACGGCACCGCCGACTACATCGAGACCGGCATCTGGTCGAAGAAGGCCATCGAGGAAGCGCGCCGCTTCGGCAACGTCAACGTCGCCGCCAGCGCCAAGCCGTTCGACTACCTGGCCATCCCGGGCCAGAACGAGTGGAACCTGACCAGCAATGCGGCCTACGTGCACTATGCGTCCAACGAAACCATCGGTGGCCTGCAGTTCGACTGGGTGCCGCAGACCGGTGACGTGCCGCTGGTGGTCGACATGTCGTCCGATATCCTCTCGCGCCCGATCGACGTGTCACAGTTCGGTCTGATCTACGCCGGTGCCCAGAAAAACATCGGCCCGAGCGGCCTGGTGGTGGTGATCGTGCGTGAAGACCTGCTGGGCCGCGCCCGCAGCAGCTGCCCGACCATGCTCGACTACAAGGTCTCGGCCGACAACGGTTCGATGTACAACACCCCGGCCACCTACTCCTGGTACCTCTCGGGCCTGGTCTTCGAGTGGCTGAAAGAGCAGGGTGGCGTCGACGCCATGGAGCAGCGCAACCGCGCCAAGAAAGAGCGCCTGTACGGCTTCATCGACAACAGCGATTTCTACACCAACCCGATCAGCGTCAACGCCCGTTCGTGGATGAACGTGCCGTTCCGCCTGGCTGACGAGCGCCTGGACAAGGCCTTCCTCGCTGGCGCCGATGCCCGCGGCCTGCTCAACCTCAAGGGCCACCGCTCGGTGGGCGGCATGCGCGCTTCCATCTACAACGCCTTGGGCCTCGAGGCTGTGGAAGCCTTGGTTGGCTACATGGCCGAATTCGAGAAGGAGCACGGCTGATGTCCGAACAGGAACTCAAGGCGCTGCGCGTGCGCATCGACAGCCTTGACGAGAAGATTCTCGAGCTGATCAGTGACCGCGCCCGTTGCGCCGAAGAAGTGGCGCGGGTCAAGACTGCCTCGCTGCCAGCTGGCGAAAAGCCGGTTTTCTACCGCCCCGAGCGTGAAGCCGCCGTGCTCAAGCGCGTGATGGAACGCAACAAGGGCCCGCTGGGCAACGAAGAGATGGCGCGGCTGTTCCGCGAAATCATGTCGTCGTGCCTGGCCCTGGAGCAGCCGCTGAAAATCGCCTACCTGGGCCCTGAAGGTACTTTCACCCAGGCAGCGGCCATGAAGCACTTCGGCCATGCGGTAATCAGCCGGCCGATGGCTGCCATCGACGAAGTGTTCCGTGAAGTGGCGGCCGGTGCCGTCAACTTCGGTGTGGTGCCGGTGGAAAACTCTACCGAAGGTGCGGTCAGCCACACCCTGGACAGCTTCCTCGAGCACGACATGGTGATTTGCGGCGAAGTCGAGCTGCGTATTCACCACCACCTGCTGGTGGGCGAGAACACCAAGACCGACAGCATCACCCGCATCTACTCCCACGCCCAGTCGCTGGCCCAGTGCCGCAAGTGGCTGGACGCGCACTACCCGAACGTGGAGCGCGTGGCAGT
>NZ_JABMCW010000471.1:0-3343 GCF_013179705.1 Pseudomonas sp. CM25
GCGGGGTTGCTCAGCAATGCCAGCCAGTCTATGGGCGTGGGCAAGGATATGCTGGACCAGGGTTTGAAGCAGGTCAGTGGCACGTTGACCAGGATCGAGCAGTTGCATCAGCGGGAATTCATGCGCCATGGCCACCTGAACAGTCCAGGGTTCTTCGCTGAACGGCGGCAGCTCTTGAAGCAGCTGGATGGACAGTTGAAAGTGGCATTCCTTAACAAGCAACTGAACCTGGGAAGCTATGAAAGGCTGAAGAAGAGTTTGAACATTTCGACCAAGAGCCTTGTACACCACTGGTCGAAGGCCGGCGGGCCGGGGCAGATTCCGGGGTATGCAACGCATCTGGACAAGGTGGCGCGGCTTGGCAATTTCCTGAAATATGGGGGGTACGCTGCAATTGGCCTGAGTGGGACCTCGTCCTATTTGAAAGTACAAGAGGTCTGTCGAAGTGGGGACGCGGAAGCCTGTGCAAAGATTCGATATGTTGAAACCGGATCGTTCAGTTTGGCGGTCGGGGGCGCATCAGCGGGGGCGGCATTGGCTGGTACTGCGGTGGGTACATTATGTGCCGTATTTACCGCAGGTACAGCAGGAATAGGTCTGCCAGTTTGTGGTCTCGTGGTTGCGGGAACAGGTGGTCTAGCAGGTGGAAAACTTGGAGAATTGCTGGGTGGGTCGTTCGGCGAATTCATCTATGAGGTATCTAATGATGAAATTTGAGAGCTGGCCGGTGGTAATGAAGTTGCTATTTGTAATTACCC
This sequence comes from Pseudomonas sp. CM25, assembly GCF_013179705.1. Lineage (NCBI taxonomy): Bacteria > Pseudomonadati > Pseudomonadota > Gammaproteobacteria > Pseudomonadales > Pseudomonadaceae > Pseudomonas > Pseudomonas sp. CM25. The sequence goes on from NZ_JABMCW010000471.1 coordinate 759, forward strand.
CATTTGTCGTCTCTCTCCTTGGTGTATTGATTAATCTTTCTATTACGTTATCGCGCGACTTCCATGTCGTCTGCTCTGCGATTACCAGCAATCCGTATATGGAACGGCTAAAAATATCCTGGGGGACGTCAAACCTGAAATGGCGTTGGATGTTGGTCTGCAGTATCGGCGGTCTTGTCACATTTCCGGGGCTAGCTTTGCGCTCTGGCAATCTGAATGTCGATGAGTTGAGGGCATTTCCTTCAAAGCTGAAACGAAAGCTTGGAATTTCGGCGTGGTTGTCAATTATCGGGTTTGTCTGGATTGCGGTTGCAGCCGCAGTAGTCGAACTGTCCAGAGCGTAGCGGAATGGTCAATCTCGATCCGGGCGGCTTCTAGGTGGCATACGCCTCTAAAGAAGTGATCTCTGCGCGAATTCGATCAGCCCCGCATTTGCGGATCTGCCTCGTTACTGAACGCAACATTGGAATTAGCGGGCTGTCTGGGTTGAGCGTCCTTGATGTTGCCTCCTCCGCTCGCATCTTGACCAACGGATATGCATTAAAGTGTAAGCTCAACAATTTTGTAGGAAACATCTGAATTTCTTTTACAGGCACTTGAAGCGCCCTTGGTGATGTTAGGTTTTCCAACCTGAATCATGCAAAGGGAGCTTGAACATGCGCGTCATCCTGGAAGGAAAAGGTCAGGCAGTCGACGGTGATGCAACCACGAAGGCTGGTGAGCAGATTTATGAGATTACAGATGATTGACTTCGATAGCTGGCCGCCCGCTTTGAAATTATTATTTCTTATCGTCCCGTTCGTCAGTGGGTTCGCAGGGCTTGCTCTGAACGCGCAAATTGCAATGTCACAAGATTTCAAAATTGCCTTGTCAGCTATTCAAAGCAACCCCTACTTAGAGCAAATGAAGCCCATTTGGGGAAAGGGAGGCTTGAGATCTCGATGCCTGCTTATAAGCGTGGTGAGCGCTTTGGTCACGTTCCCTACGTTCCATATTTACATGGGCTGGCTTGACCAAAACGAGCTAAAGAGCTTTCCTTCATATTTGCAGCGAAAAATGGTTGTGGGGTTGTGGCTGAATTTCTTTGCTGTTTTCTGGACGCTGATTGGTTACTTCATTATAAGAGGTGAGTAGTCCGAATTGGCGCGAGTTTATGCACTGCGGCCAACTGAATAGTCGTGGTTATCCCCGAGTGTCGACAGTTGCTGCAGCAGCTGGATGGGCCAGTTGAAAGTGGCATTCCTTAACAAGCAACTGAACCTGGGAAGCTATGAAAGGCTGAAGAAGAGTTTGAACATTTCGACCAAGAGCCTTGTACACCACTGGTCGAAGGCCGGCGGGCCGGGGCAGATTCCGGGGTATGCAACGCATCTGGACAAGGTGGCGCGGCTTAGCAAGTACCTTCAATATGGTGGGTATGCTGCGATTGGGTTGGGGGGTGCTTCTTCATATTTAAAAGTGCAAGAGGTTTGTCGCGCTGGTGAGACTGAAGACTGTAAAAAGGTCAGACTAACCGAGACGGGAGGTTTTGCTACTGGAACCGCCGGAGCGATAGTTGCCACCTTAGGAGCAAACCTCGTATCCGGAACAATTTGTGCCGCTGTTACCATGGGCTCGGCAGGTCTGGCTGCACCGGTATGCGGCATAGTGCTGGTGGGCGCCAGCGGCATGGCTGGGGGAGTGCTGGGCGGGAAGCTCGGTGAGTCCGTAGGCGAGTTTATTTACGAGGCAACCAGTGATTGACATTACTGGCTGGCAACCACTTGCTAAAGTCGCGATTCTATTAAGTCCGTTTGCTATCAGCATACCTGGACTAGTCCTTAGTGCTGTCTCGACATTGACCAAAGATTATGATGTCGCGTGCTCGGCCATCACCAGTAACCCCTATTTTGAAAGCATCAAGTGCTATTGGGGTTCTGGGTCATTCAAGTGGCGCTGGATGACGCTATGTACGGTAAGTGGGCTAGTGGCATTTCCATGGCTAGCGCTGCGAATGGGTCAACTGGATGCTGGTGAGTTAAATGCGTTTCCGCAAAAGCTTAAACGCAGGTTGAAGATTTCTGCCTGGCTAAACATGACCGGACTCATATGGATGGTGATTGTATGGGCGTTATTCAAGTTCAAGTAGGGGTAATCAGACCCGCATCTGCGGGTCTTCCTCTTTCTGGCCGGCTTTACGATCGGCATTTGTAGCTTGCCCGAGCGCCTGATCTACGACAGCCACCTTCTCCCCCCGCGTCTTGACCAACGAAACCACCACTCCACCCAGCAACAGCCCGAACGTCACCCCCAACGACAGCAATGCTGGCACCTTGCCCACCATGCCGTGATAGAAAATCTTGCACCCAATGAAGATCAACACCAGCGCCAACGCATACTTGAGGTAAACGAAGCGGTGCATCAGCGCCGACAGGGCGAAGTACAGCGAGCGCAAGCCAAGAATGGCAAAGATGTTCGAGGTATAGACGATGAACGGGTCCTGGGTAATGGCGAAGATCGCCGGGACGCTGTCGACGGCGAACACCAGGTCGGCCAGCTCGATCAGCACCAGCGCCAGGAACAGTGGGGTGGCATAGCGCAGCGCC
>NZ_JABMCW010000472.1:0-3275 GCF_013179705.1 Pseudomonas sp. CM25
TTCCTGGCGAGCCGGGGCATTGCCTTTGCGGTCGCCGACACCCGCGAGCAACCGCCGGAACTGGACACCCTGCGCCGTGACTACCCGCAGGTGGAAGTGCGCTGTGGCGAGCTGGACGTCGACTTCCTTTGCCGCGCCAACGAGCTGTACGTGAGCCCCGGCCTGGCCCTGGCCACCCCGGCCCTGCAGCAGGCGGCGGCGCGTGGCGTGAAGCTGTCTGGCGATATCGAGCTGTTCGCCCGTCACGCCAAGGCGCCGATCATTGCCATCAGCGGTTCCAATGCCAAGAGCACCGTCACCACCCTGGTCGGCGAAATGGCCGCCAAGGCTGGCAAGCGTGTGGCGGTGGGGGGCAACCTCGGCACCCCGGCGCTGGACCTGCTGGCCGATGACGTCGAGTTGTACGTGATGGAACTGTCCAGCTTCCAGCTGGAAACCACCGACCAGCTCAACGCCGAAGTGGCCACCGTGCTGAACATCAGCGAAGACCACATGGACCGCTACAGCGGCCTGCCAGCCTATCACCTGGCCAAGCACCGGATTTTCCGCGGCGCCCGCCAGGTCGTGGTCAACCGCCAGGACGCCCTCAGCCGGCCACTGCCGGTAGAAGGCATCCCCTGCTGGACCTTCGGTCTCAATCAGCCGGACTTCAAGGCCTTCGGCCTGCGTGAAGTGGACGGCGAAAAATACCTGGCGTTCGAGTTCCAGGCCCTGATGCCCGCGCGCGAGCTGAAGGTTCGCGGTGCCCACAACCAGAGCAACGCCCTGGCGGCGCTGGCCTTGGGTCACGCGGCCGGCCTGCCGTTCGAACCCATGCTCGAAGCCCTGCGCGAGTTCGGTGGCCTGGCCCACCGCTGCCAGTGGGTGCGCGAGCGCAACAGCGTCAATTGGTACGACGATTCCAAGGCCACCAACGTGGGTGCTGCCTTGGCCGCCATCGAGGGCCTGGGTGCCGACATCGAAGGCAAGCTGGTGCTGATCGCCGGCGGTGATGGCAAGGGCGCCGACTTTGCCGCCCTGCGCGGGCCGGTGCAGCGCTTCTGCCGCGCCGTGGTGTTGCTCGGCCGCGATGCCGAGCGCCTGGCCGAGGCGCTTGGCGAGGGTGTGCCACTGGTTCGCGTCAAGACCCTGGACGATGCCGTGCAGCAATGCGCCGCGCTGGCCCAGCCAGGCGATGCCGTGCTGCTGTCGCCAGCGTGCGCCAGCCTCGACATGTTCAAGAACTTCGAGGAACGCGGGCGCCTGTTCGCCCAGGCAGCGGGAGGTCTTGCATGATCTTCGGCATCCTCAAGCCTTATCCGTCGCCGCTGATCAGCGGCCGTGGCATCGACCTGGACTTCGCCATGCTCGCCGGCTGCCTGGCGTTGCTGGGCCTGGGCCTGGTGATGATCACCTCGGCGTCATCGGAAGTGGCTGCGGTGCAGTCGGGCAACCCGCTTTACCACATGTTCCGCCACCTGGTGTACGTGGCCATCGGCCTGGTCGCCTGTGGCGCGACCATGCTGGTGCCGATCGCCACCTGGCAGCGCATGGGCTTCATGATGCTGCTGGGCGCCTTCGGCCTGCTGGTGCTGGTGCTGGTGCCGGGTATCGGCCGTGAAGTGAACGGCTCCATGCGCTGGATCGGCTTCAGCTTCTTCAACGTGCAGCCTTCGGAAATTGCCAAGGTGTTCGTGGTCATCTACCTGGCGGGTTACCTGGTACGCCGGCAGACCGAGGTGCGTGAAAGCTGGATGGGCTTCTTCAAGCCGTTCATCGTGCTGCTGCCCATGGCCGGCCTGCTGCTGATGGAGCCGGACTTCGGCGCCACCGTAGTGATGATGGGCGCGGCCGCGGCCATGCTGTTCCTTGGCGGGGTGGGGCTGTTCCGCTTCAGCCTGATGGTGGTGCTGGCCGTGGTGGCGGTATTCGTGCTGGTCCAGGCACAGCCCTACCGGATGGCGCGGCTTATCACCTTTACCGACCCCTGGTCCGACCAGTTCGGTTCGGGCTACCAGCTGACCCAGGCACTGATCGCGTTCGGCCGTGGCGAGTGGCTGGGCGTTGGCCTGGGCAACAGCGTGCAGAAGCAGTTCTACCTGCCCGAAGCGCACACCGACTTCGTGTTCTCGGTACTGGCCGAGGAGCTTGGCGTGGTCGGCTCGCTGGTGACCATCGCGCTGTTCGTGTTCGTCACCGTGCGCGCGCTGTACATCGGCCTGTGGGCCGAGAAGGCCAAGCAGTTCTTTGCCGCCTACATGGCATTCGGCCTGGCTTTCCTGTGGATCGGCCAGTTCCTGATCAACATCGGCGTGAACGTCGGCCTGCTGCCGACCAAGGGCCTGACCCTGCCGTTCCTCAGCTACGGGGGCAGCTCGCTGGTGATCTGCTGCGCCTGTGTGGGGCTGTTGTTGCGCATCGAGTGGGAAAGCCGCACGCACCTGGGCAGCGAGGAACACGAATTCAGCGAAAGCGATTTTGCCGAGGAGACCAATCATGGCCGCTGACGGCAAGAACGTACTGATCATGGCGGGCGGCACCGGGGGCCACGTGTTCCCGGCCCTGGCCTGCGCCCGTGAGTTCCAGGCGCGTGGCTACAGCGTGCACTGGCTGGGCACCCCGCGTGGCATCGAGAACGAGCTGGTGCCCCAGGCTGGCCTGCCATTGCACCTGATCCAGGTCAGCGGCCTGCGCGGCAAGGGCAAGCTGTCGTTGCTCAAGGCGCCCTTCACCCTGGTCAAGGCCGTGCTGCAGGCGCGACGCATCATTCGCCAGCTCAAGCCGGTATGCGTACTGGGCTTTGGCGGCTACGTGACCGGCCCCGGCGGCGTGGCCGCGCGGCTGTGCGGCGTACCGCTGGTGATTCACGAACAGAACGCCCGGGCCGGAACCGCCAATCGGTTGCTGGTGCCGCTCTCGGCGCGGGTCTGCGAAGCTTTCCCGAACACCTTCGAGGCCAGCGACAAACGTCGCACCACTGGCAACCCGGTGCGCCCGGAGCTGTTCATGGACGCTCAACGCGCGCCCCTTGCCGAACGCCGTGCACGCCTGTTGGTGCTGGGCGGCAGCCTGGGTGCGGAACCATTGAACAAATTGTTGCCTAAGGCCCTGTCCGAAGTGCCCGCCGCCGTGCGGCCAGAGGTGTTCCACCAGGCCGGCAAGCAACACGCGCCGATCACCGCCGAGCGTTATCACGAGGTGGGCGTCGCGGCTCAGGTAGAGCCTTTCATCAAGGACATGGCTCAAGCCTATGGTTGGGCCGACATGGTGGTGTGCCGGGCCGGTGCCCTGACCGT
>NZ_JABMCW010000473.1:0-3256 GCF_013179705.1 Pseudomonas sp. CM25
GGGTGACGAGCAGCATGTGCAGGGCCAGGCCCGCCACGCCATGATGCTTGCGGAAGTACAGCAACTCGCTTTCGATCTGGTATGACGAAATCTGCCGGCTGGCCGCCTCCAGCTCGGCCACCGACTTGGAGCTTTCACCGCCGATGTGCACCACCGTGGTATGCGGGTAGAACACCACCTTCCAGCCCGCCTCCTTGACCCGCTTGCAATGGTCGACCTCCTCGTAATAAAGGAAGTAGCGCGGGTCGAACAGGCCGACCTGGTCGAGCACTTCGCGGCGCACCAGGTAGAAACAGCCAGGCAGCCAGTCGCATTCGCGCACCGAGGCATGGTCCCAGTTCATTTCGTCGACCATTTTCAAGCCGGGGAAAAAGCGCCCCAGCCCGGTTCGCCCGACAAACACGTTGAGGGGGGTCGGGAAGTAGCGGCAGCTGGGCTGCAAGTCGCCATCGCGGCCCTCCAGGCGCACGCCCAGCACGCCACACTCCGGGTGGGCATCCATGTAGTCGACGGTTTTCTGCAGGGAGTCGGCGGCGACGAATGCATCGGTGTTCAGCAGCAAGGCGTACTTGCCTTGCAAGTGCGCCAGCAGCTGGTTGTTGGCGCGGCCAAAACCGATGTTCTGCTTGTTGCTCAGCAACAGCGCTTGCGGGCACACCTCGGCCAGGCGCTGCACCGAGTCGTCGGCCGAGGCGTTGTCCACCACCAGGTAGCTGGCCAGCCGTTCGCTGTCGGCCTGGCGCAGCGCATCGAACATGGGCTGCAACAACCCGGCGGTGTTGAAGTTGACCACCATCACATCCACAGGCTTAGCCATTATTGCTGTCCCCGAAGAAATACTGGCGCCGTTGCTCCCTGAGCATCGGTTCTACCTCCGGGTCGTAAGCACCCTTGCGTTGCTTGACGATGTCGATCCACGGGTAGGCTTCGCAGCGTGCCTCCACCCGCTGGATCAACGCCTCGGTGGTGCAGATGAAGGTGGCCGGATTGCCGCCATAGACGGTCCCGGGCGGCACGTCCTTGGTCACCACCGCGCCAGCCGCCACGATCGATTCCGGCCCGATGGTCACGCGGGGCATGACGATGGCACCGTGGCCGATGAAGCAGTTGTCCTTGATGTCGATGAAACCGACCGAGTCCAGGTGCTTGCCGAAGCGGTGTTCGATCAGCAATACCACGCCGTCATGACCGATCAAGGTGCAGTCGGACAACCCCACGCTGTTACCGATGCGTACCAGCGACGGGTCGGTGATGTTGCACCCCTGGTTGACAAAGAAGTTGCTGCCCACCGAGTGGAAACCGCCCCAGCGGGCCAGGTAGGCGCCCCACTCCAGGCCTGTTGGGTTGAAGAACCTCTTGTAGAACGAGGTTCCCCGCCCGGTTGCGTGGACATAACGCGTCACGGCACTACGTATCCATCCCTTCATACTGCCTGGCCTCGCAATCATTGCAATCTGGACTGTCCCTGAGGCGCTTCGGGTCTCGTTCTTCTAGGTACTGACCGCCGCGCACTCAACCCATGTACAACATGCTTCACGCTGCGGCGCCGCTGGCCGCTCTCATCTTGGCATCGAGGTGGTCGGCCAGCCGCACGGCAAACTGCAACAACGGCATGGTCGGGTTGGAGGCGCCGCCCTTGGCAAAGATACTGCTGCCGGCGACGTACAGGTTTTCGGTACCGAACACCTTGCAGTTGGCATCGACAACGCCGTACTGCGGCGAGGCGGCCATGCGCGTGGTGCCCATGTGGTGGGCATGTGGCGCCATTTTCAGTGGTATCGAGGTGTCATAGACGAAGTCGTTGAGCTTGACGAAGCCCAGGTCCATTTCGGCAAACTGCTGGGCCAGTTCGCTGCCGATGCATTTGATGGTATGCCGGTCATCAGCGCTCAGGGCCCAATTGACATTGACCTTGGCCACACCCAGCGCGTCCTTCTCGTCCAGCAGCGAAATGCGGCTTTGCAAGTTGGGAAACTGCTCGATCATGGTGCTGATCACGCCGTCACCGGGGCAGCTGAACTTGGCGACGAACTCGACCTTGCTGGAAATACCCATGTCGCAGGCCAGGTTCTCCAGAAAATGCTTGACCTCGGCCGTGCGCCCATAGGTTTGCACGTCGGCCAGCAATACGGCCGTGACATTGCCTTTACCGGCCTTGTACTCGTCGACGAAGGCATCGGTGGTGTAGTACTGGCGGGGCTCCGGGTCCTGCCCTGACTTGAGGATGAAAGTGCCCAGCTCGATGTTCAGGTGTTCCATGAAACACCCACCGACCAGCCCCTCCTTGCTCACCACGCCTGCCGCCAGCAGTGACTGGCTGTTCAGCAACTGCCGGGCATTCTCGATGGCGCCGGTGGCCAGGATGAAGTTGCTTGCCACCAGGCGCTGACGGTTGTGCTGGTAGTCGGACAACACCACCGCAGCCAGGCGGCCGGAAGCCGTGTCGAACTCCAGGTCGACACAGTTGCAGTTGATGAACACGTCCAGGCCCTTGGTCTGTTCAAGGGCCGTGGCGTATTTCTGCGCGAAACGCGTAGGCGGGCTGAGCAGGAAGCGATCAGGCTCGAAATCGCCGCCGTTGAGCCCGGTATTCATTGCATGGAATTCCGCCCCGCTGGGCAGGTCGACGATCTCCATGGCCGCTGGCAGGTAGCCTTCAATCTCCGAATAGGGGATCGGCCAGCCAGGCAGCTCGCCAGGCGGGGCGAGGGTGAAGTCGGAGGGGGTGAATGGCCGGCAACGGCCGGCCCAGTGGTTGGAGGTGCCCCCCAGGTAACGCAGGCGGGTTTCCTCGGCATACAGTTCCAGGCCCGTGGATTCACAGGCATACAAGCCTTGCGACTGCAGCGCGTGCTCGCGCCCCCCGCCTTCGGCGAGCAGCACGCTCCAGCCAGCGGCGGCCAGGCGCAGGCCCAGCGTGATGCCGGCAGGCCCGGCACCGACAATGCAGAAATCGTAGCTGTCGCGCAGCGTCTTTTGCTGCTGATAGTCATTGATCATGCTTGCGCGTTCCGGAAGTAACGGGACGGCAGGACCCAGCCGTTGATCACAACAAAACCGGGCTTTTCAGCGGATTTGCCAACGACCGCCGACGAAGCGCCAAACACCGCGCCCCCCACGCCCAGCAATACACAACTCTGAAGAAAGCCCCGACGACCCAACTGCGCAGTACAAAACGTAAGCTTCCCCATGATCGCGTGACCTGTACCGTTGAAAGTTTTACCCTGCAAGCTGCGTCACAGCCAGTTGAAGAAGG
>NZ_JABMCW010000474.1:0-3246 GCF_013179705.1 Pseudomonas sp. CM25
GCACGCCATCCTGCTCATGCACCAGTTGCTCGCCCAGCAATTGCCAGGTGGACGCAGCGCTGCGCTCCAGGGCAACGGCCTGATCCTGGCCGCCGCTCAGCAGATGCAGGCTGCTGCGCGCCGGCAGGCCCAGGCGCAGGCCGTTGCGCTCGCCCCACGGGGAACGGCAATCATCCCCCCGCTGATGCCCGCCCTGGCCCTGCAGCCAAGCCTCGGCCGCCGCTTCCCAGAACACTGCCGGTAGCGCTTGCGGCGCTGGCAGCAAAACAGCCTGGTGACGTGGAATGAATCCGGTGTCCAGCTCTGCCGCAGCAAACGCCGGGTGCGCGAGGATACGCCGCAAGAAGGCAATGTTGGTCTTCAGCCCGCCAATCGCGAATTCGTCGAGCATGGCCAGCAAGCGCAGGCGCGCCTGCTCGCGGTCTTCGCCCCAGGCGATCAGCTTGCCCAGCATCGGGTCGTAGAACGGCGATACCACATCGCCTTCGCTGACCCCGCTGTCCACTCGCCGTCCTTCGCCCGGTGCCGACTCGCGGTACAACGTCAGCTTGCCGGTTGCGGGCAGGAATTCATTGGCGGGGTCTTCGGCATACAGGCGCACTTCGATGGCATGGCCAATCAGCGGCACCTGGTCCTGGGTAATCGGCAAGGCTTCACCGCAGGCCACGCGAATCTGCCAGGCCACCAGGTCGAGGCCGGTAATGGCTTCGGTGAGCGGGTGTTCCACTTGCAGGCGGGTGTTCATCTCCATGAAGAAGAACTCGCCACGGGCATCGAGCAGGAATTCCACCGTGCCGGCGCCGACATAGCCGATGGCCTGTGCCGCGCGCACCGCTGCCTCGCCCATCGCTCGCCGCAGTTCGGGCGAAAGGCCAGGGGCGGGGGCTTCCTCGACCACTTTCTGGTGGCGGCGCTGAATCGAGCAGTCGCGCTCGTTGAGGTACAGGCAGTTGCCATGCTGGTCGGCGAACACCTGGATTTCCACGTGGCGTGGCTTGAGCACGTATTTTTCAACCAGCATGCGCGCATCGCCAAACGACGACTGTGCTTCACGCTGGGCCGAGGCCAGGGCATCGGCCAGCTGGCCTTCTTCCTCGACCACCTTCATGCCCTTGCCACCACCGCCGGCGCTGGCTTTGAGCAGCACCGGGTAGCCAATGCGTTCAGCGGCGGCGCGGAAGGTGTCCAGGTCTTGCGCTTCGCCGTGGTAACCCGGCACCAGCGGCACCCCGGCGGTTTCCATCAACGCCTTGGCCGCCGACTTGCTGCCCATGGCATCGATAGCGCTGGCCGGTGGGCCAAGGAAGATCAGCCCGGCCTGTTCGATGGCGCGGGCAAAGCCGGCGTTTTCGGACAGGAAGCCATAGCCTGGGTGAATGGCCTGGGCCCCGCTGGCCTTGGCGGCGGCCAGCAGCTTGTCGACCAGCAGGTAGCTTTCGGCGGCCTTGGTGCCGCCCAGGTCGACGCGGATATCGGCTTCGCGGCTGTGCCGGGCGTCACGGTCGGTGGCGCTGTGCACGGCGACGGTGGTCAGGCCCATGGCCTTGGCGGTGCGCATGACGCGGCAGGCGATTTCGCCGCGGTTGGCAACCAGCAGGGTGGTCAAAGCGGGGCGGCTCATGGGCGCGGCTCCTTCTTGTCATCGGTTTGCCAGGCGGGGCGGCGTTTTTCCAGGAAGGCGCGCAGGCCCTCCTGGCCTTCGGCGCTGACGCGGATGCGGGCAATGGTGTTTTCGCAGTAGCGGCGCAGGGCCGGGCTAAGCTCGCCGTCGTCCACTTCGCGCAGCAGGTCCTTGGTGGCGCGCAACGCCTGCGGGCTGTTGAGCAGCAAGTTGCTCACCCAGGCTTCTACCTGTGCGTCCAGCTCGCTGGCCGGGTACACCTCGGCCAGCAGGCCCAGCTCGCGGGCCCGCACACCGCTGAAGCGTTCGGCGGTAAGGGCGTAGCGGCGCGCGGCGCGCTCACCGATGGCTTTGACCACGAACGGGCTGATCACGGCCGGGGCCAGGCCGATACGCACTTCCGACAGGCACAGCTGGGCGTCTTCGGCGCCGATGGCCATGTCGCAGCAACTGATCAGGCCCAGCGCGCCGCCAAACGCCGCACCTTGCACCACGGCCAGGGTTGGCGTTTTGAGGCGGTGCAGGGTGTACATCAGCTCGCCCAGTTCGTGGGCGTCATCCAGGTTGGTGTGGAAGTCCAACTGCGCCGACTGCTGCATCCAGGCCAGGTCGGCGCCGGCGCTGAAGTGCCGGCCACGGCCGCGCAGCAGCACAAAGCGCAGGCTGGAATCTTCCGCCAGGCGGTCGATGGCCACGATCAGCTCGCGGATCATCTGCGCGTTGAACGCGTTGTTCTTGTCCTCGCGGCTCAGCCACAGTGTGGCGAAGCCGCGCGTGTCGCGGATCACTTCTAGGGTGCTGAAATCGCTCATGATCACATCCGGAAAATGCCGAAGCGGCTGGGTTCGATCGCTGCGTTCAGCGCGGCAGACAGCGCCAGGCCGAGCACGTCGCGGGTCTGTGCCGGGTCGATGACACCGTCGTCCCACAGGCGGGCACTGGAGTAGTAGGGGTGGCCCTGGTGTTCGTACTGGTCGAGGATCGGCTGCTTGAGCCGGGCTTCGTCCTCGGCACTGAAGGCCTGGCCACTGCGTTCGCTTTGCTCGCGCTTGACCTGGGCCAGTACCCCGGCCGCCTGCTCGGCGCCCATCACGCCAATTCGCGCGTTGGGCCACATCCACAGGAAGCGTGGGTCGTAGGCGCGGCCGCACATGCCGTAGTTGCCGGCGCCGAAACTGCCGCCGATGATCACCGTGAACTTGGGTACCTGGGCGCAGGCCACGGCGGTGACCAGCTTGGCACCGTGCTTGGCGATGCCGCCTTCTTCATACTTTTTACCGACCATGAAGCCGGTGATGTTCTGCAGGAACAGCAGCGGGATGCCGCGCTGGCAGGCCAGTTCGATGAAGTGCGCGCCCTTTTGCGCGGCTTCGGCGAACAGGATGCCGTTGTTGGCCAGAATCGCCACCGGGTAGCCGTGCAAGTGGGCGAAGCCGCACACCAGGGTAGTGCCGAACAGCGCCTTGAATTCATCGAACACCGAGCCGTCGACCAGCCTGGCGATGACCTCGCGCACGTCGAACGGCTGCTTGGCATCGGCCGGCACTACGCCGTACAACTCTTCGGCGCCATACAACGGCGCCACCGGCGCCAGGCGCTGCAGTTTGCCCAGCTTGTGCCAGTTG
>NZ_JABMCW010000475.1:0-3239 GCF_013179705.1 Pseudomonas sp. CM25
GGTCCCCTGGTAGCTGGCCATGTGCTGCTTCAGACGGTCCTCGAAGCTCTTGAACAGTTCCAGGTCGGCAGATGTGATTTCGCGGCGGTTGGAAAGGCCTACCAACTGCTGGCTGGTGACGTAACTGTCGACCCACGCGCTGCGGATCATCGAGCTGTAATAGAGCCCCGGAATGCTGTCTGTCCCCACCGCCTCTTCGGCGCTTTCGATGGTCACCAACCGCGAGTAGGCGGCCACGATCATCAGCAGCATGATGGCGATGATCACGGCGAAACTTGCCAGGATCCGTTGGCGCAAGGTCCAGTTCTTCACATTCAGCCCTCAGGAATTCACAACGAGCGGGAAAATCGCCGAAGTATAGCCCAGAGGCCTTATGCTTTTGCGGGTGAAATGTGGGGATGGGGCGTCAAGGCCACCGGGTGCCCGCTTCGACAGATTCAGCGCCTGTGAGATCGAGCGCCGCGCGGGCGGCGCTCGATCACCCAGCCGCTGCAAATGCCATGGCGAGCACTGCCACTACGCTCCCGCCAACCGTACCTGGCTTTCAAGCTCCTGACGCAGCGCCGGGTCCAGCCGCAACTGGCGCGCCAGTTCATCCAGGTACGCGCGCTCCATGAAGTTTTCCTGGTCAACCATCATCACGCTGGCCAGGTACATCTCGGCAGCCATCTCCGGGGTTTGCGCAGCTCGCGCCACCTCGGCCGGGTCAAGCGGCTTGTTCAGCTCGGCATGCAGCCAGTACTGCAGTTCGCGGTCACTGTCCAGGCGGGCGAATTCACCCTCGATCAAGTCCCGCTCACGCTCGTCGATATGCCCGTCGGACTTGGCCGCCGCGACCAGCGCCCGCAGCACCGCCTGGCTGTGCTGCTCGACCTGGGGCGGTGGCAGGCGGTCGACCGTCTGCGGCTCCGGCCTGGCGCCCTGCTGGTTCGCCTGCCAGTTGCCATAGGCCTTGTAGGCCAGCACGCCCAGCGCGGCCAGGCCGCCGTAGGTCAGCGCCTTGCCGCCATATTTGCGGGCTTTCTTGTTGCCCAGCAAGAGCCCCAGCGCCCCCCCGCCCAGCAGGCCGCCCCCCGCACCGGACAACAGCCCGCCAAGGCCCCCGCCAGCACTGGCGGATTGGCTTGTACCTGCCTTTTTGTCGAGCAGTTGCTGGCCGGATTTGAGCAGTTGATCAAGCAAGCCCCGGGTATTCATTCGCGCGTCTCCGCATCTGGGAAATGAATGGCCAGAGTAAGGCTTGGCGCAGCGTGCGCCATCGGGGATTTGCTTCTGGATGTTGCGTTGGCTGGCAAAAAGCCAACTAGACTCGAGCACTGCCCGGACCAAAATCTCCAAGAAGAGGGAACACCATGCCAGTGCACAAGACCGCATTGCTCGGCGCCATGTCGGGCGCCTTGCTCGCCAGCGCCAGCCTGCAGGCCGCCGAGCCACCCAAGGCCGTGGGGCCCGGCGAGGGGCGCCTGGACATCGTCGCCTGGCCCGGCTACATCGAACGCGGCGAAAGCGACAAGGCCTACGACTGGGTGACCGGTTTCGAGAAGGAGACCGGCTGCAAGGTCAGCGTCAAGACCGCCGCCACCTCGGACGAAATGGTCAGCCTGATGACCAAGGGCGGCTACGACCTGGTCACCGCCTCGGGCGACGCCTCGCTGCGGCTGATCGTGGGCAAGCGCGTACAGCCGATCAACACCACCCTGATCCCCAACTGGAAGAACATCGACCCGCGTCTGCAGGACGGCGGCTGGTACGTGGTCGACAAGCAGGTGTATGGCACCCCGTATCAGTGGGGGCCGAATGTGCTGCTGTACAACACCAATACCTTCAAGCAGCCGCCCACCAGCTGGGGCGTGGTGTTCGAGCCGCAGAACCTGCCCGACGGCAAGCCCAACAAAGGCCGGGTCCAGGCCTACGACGGCCCCATCTACATCGCTGACGCGGCGCTGTACCTGAAGTCGGCCAAGCCCGAGCTGGGCATCAACGACCCTTACGAACTCAACGAGCAGCAATACAAGGCCGTGCTCGAACTGCTGCGCCAGCAACAACCGCTGATCCACCGCTACTGGCATGACGCCACGGTGCAGATGAGCGATGTGAAGAACGAAGGTGTAGTCGCCTCCAGCTCGTGGGGCTACATGGTCAATGGCCTGAAGGCCGAGAACCAGCCGGTGGCCTCGACCATCCCCAGGGAGGGCGCTACCGGCTGGGCCGACACCACCATGCTGCACAGCGAGGCCAAACACCCCAACTGCGCCTACAAGTGGATGGACTGGTCGCTGCAGCCGAAGGTGCAGGGTGACGTGGCGGCCTGGTTCGGCTCGTTGCCGGCGGTGCCAGCGGCCTGCACCGGCAGCGAACTGCTGGGCGCCGAAGGTTGCAAGACCAACGGTTTCGACAACTTCGACAAGATCGCGTTCTGGAAAACCCCGCAGGCCCAGGGCGGCAAGTTCGTGCCGTATAGCCGCTGGACCCAGGACTATATTGCGATCATGGGTGGGCGCTGAGGGTTGCTTCGCCCGCACCGGCCCTATCGCCGGCAAGCCAGCTCCCACTAGTACTGCACAAGTCTCCAGTACTGTGCGGTCCCTGTGGGAGCTGGCTTGCCGGCGATAGGGCCAGTACAGGCAATACAAGAACAACTGAGAGCTGCTTATGCCCCTAGCCGTCCAGTTCACCCAGGTTTCCCGTACCTTCGGCGAGGTCAAGGCCGTCGACCAGGTCAGCATCGACATCATCGATGGCGAGTTCTTCTCCATGCTCGGCCCCTCGGGCTCGGGCAAGACCACCTGCCTGCGCCTGATCGCCGGCTTCGAGCAGCCCACCCACGGCTCGATCCGCATCCACGGTGTGGAGGCCGCCGGCGTGCCGCCCTATCAACGTGACGTCAACACCGTGTTCCAGGACTACGCGCTGTTCCCGCACATGAATGTGCTGGACAACATCGCCTATGGCCTGAAGGTAAAAGGCGTCGCCAGGGCCGAACGCCAGGCCCGCGCCGAAGAAGCCCTGGCCATGGTGGCACTGGCCGACTACGGCGCCCGCAAACCGGCGCACCTGTCCGGGGGCCAGCGCCAGCGCGTGGCCCTGGCCCGGGCACTGGTCAACCGGCCGCGGGTGCTACTGCTGGACGAACCCCTGGGCGCGCTGGACCTGAAACTGCGTGAGCAGATGCAGGGCGAACTGAAAAAGCTGCAGCGCCAACTGGGCATCACCTTCATATTCGTCACCCACGACCAGAC
>NZ_JABMCW010000476.1:0-3222 GCF_013179705.1 Pseudomonas sp. CM25
GCCTGTTGCTGCGCCCGCTGGGCGGCGCGCTGTCGCAGTTCCGTTCTGGCCTGGACGGCGTGGCCAACAGCCGCGCCTGTGGCTGGAACCGTGCGCCGATCGATCGCATGGCCAACCTCAACATCGAACCCGGCGACCAGACCCTGCGGCAACTGATCCAGGGCATCGAACACGGCATACTGATGCGTACCAACCGCTCCTGGTCCATCGACGATGCGCGCAACAAGTTCCAGTTCGGCTGTGAATGGGGCCAGTTGATTGAAAACGGCGAGCTCAAGGGCATCGTCAAGAACCCCAACTATCGCGGCATCTCCGCGCAGTTCTGGCGCAACCTGTCGGCAGTCGGCGACCGCAGCACCTTCCAGGTACTGGGCACGCCCAACTGCGGCAAGGGTGAACCCAACCAGGTGGTGCGGGTCGGCCACGCGTCGCCAGCCTGCGTGTTCCGCCAGATCGACGTATTCGGAGGGGACGCCTGATGAAACAAGCATTCGAAGCCCTGGCCCTCGATGTGCGCACCGAGCTGCAAGCGGGCGAACAATTCACCCTCGGCTACAGCGCCGAGCAATCGCAATTCGTGCGTTTCAACCACGCCAAGGTGCGTCAGGCCGGTGAAGTGAGCCAGGCCAGTGCGCAACTGCGGCTGATCAGTGATGGCCGCCAGGCTGAACAACAGGTGACCTTGAGTGGGGACGCGCAACTGGATTCCCAGCGCCTGATCGCTGCCCTGGAGCAACTGCGCCAGACGTTGCCGCTGCTGGCGGTCGACCCCTACCTGCGCCTGGACGACAGCGCCTGGCACAGCCACAGCCAGCAGGAGCAACCGCTGCCCGAGCTGAGCGATGTACTGGCCCTGCTCGACCGCGAAGCCGGGGACCTGGACCTGGTCGGCATCTATGCCGCCGGGCCCATCTGCCGTGGCTTTGCCAGTTCGTTTGGCGCCTTCGGCTGGCATCAGGCCAACAGCTTCAACGTGGACTGGAGCCTGTTCCATGAAAATGGCCAGGCGGTGAAAGCCAACTATGCCGGTCAAGAATGGAACTCCGACAACTTCACCGCACGGCTGCGCCAGGCGCGGGAGCAACTGGGTTTCCTCGGCCTTCCGGCAGTCACCCTGAAGCCCGGCAGCTACCGCGCCTATCTGGCACCGTCAGCCATGGACGAGATCGCCGGCATGCTGTGCTGGGGCGGTTTCTCGGCGCAGGCGCTGGCCACCGGCAACAGCGCTCTGCAGCGCCTGTACAACGGCGATGCACGACTGAGCCCGCTGGTAAGCTTCACCGAGCAGGTCAGCGGCTCGTTGAGCCCGGCGTTTTCCGATGAAGGCTCGCCACGCCTGGATGTGCCATTGATTCAGCAGGGCCAGGCTGTGCAGCGGTTGACCAGTGCGCGCAGTGCCGCCGAGTTCGAGCTGCTGGCCAATGGCGCCGACAGCTACGAGTCGCCCTGCGCGCTCAGCCTGTCGCCGGGGAGCTTGCCCAGCGAGCAGATCCTCGAGCGGCTTGGCAGCGGGCTGTACATCAGCAACCTGTGGTACCTGAACTACTCCGACTTGCCGGCAGCCCGCATGACCGGGCTGACCCGTTTTGCCACTTTCTGGGTAGAGGATGGCCAGATCCAGGGGCCCGTCAGCACCATGCGTTTCGATGACAGCCTGTACAGTTTGCTCGGCAGCCAGCTGGAAGACCTGACCCGGGAGCGCGAGATGATTCTGTCGACCAGTACCTATGGACAGCGCAGTACCGGGTCGAGTCATTTGCCGGGGGCACTGGTCAAAGGCCTGACCCTGACATTGTAATAGGCCATTCCGGCCTCATCGCCGGCAAGCCAGCTCCCACAGGGACCGCACCCAGTCCGGGGCCTGTGGTGATCCTGTGGGAGCTGGCTTGCCGGCGATGAGGCCAGTACAGGCAATGCCGAACATTGAGGTTCCTCATGCCCGAACGCACTCCGCTGGACCCTGTCACCGCCCGCTGGATCCCCTGGGTGGTGGCGATCGCCTTCTTCATGCAGTCCCTGGACGGCACCATTCTCAACACCGCGCTGCCGGCCATGGCCCGCTCGCTGGCCGAAGACCCGCTGCGCATGCAGGGCGTGATCATCGCCTACATGCTCACCGTGGCCCTGCTGATCCCCGCCTCGGGCTGGATCGCCGACCGCTTCGGCACCAAGCGCATCTTCTTCAGCGCCATCCTGCTGTTCAGCTTCGGCTCGCTGTTGTGCGCTGCAGCCAACAGCCTGGGTTTTCTGATCTTCGCCCGGGTGGTGCAGGGCCTGGGCGGTGCACTGATGTTGCCGGTGGGGCGTTTGGTGGTGCTGCGCGCCTACCCGCGTAGCGAGCTGGTGCGGATCATGAGTTTCATCACCATTCCCGGCTTGCTCGGGCCATTGCTGGGGCCAACGGTTGGCGGCTGGCTGGTGGAAATCCTCACCTGGCACTGGATCTTTTTGCTGAACCTGCCGGTCGGTCTGATCGGTTGCTACGCGGTCTGGAAGTTCATCCCCGACCTGCGCGGCGCCGAACGCACCAGCTTCGACGGCCCTGGCTTTGTGCTTTTCGGCGCGGCGATGGTGCTGATCACCATCGCCATGGAAGGCCTGGGCGAGCTGCACCTGCCGCACTTGCGCGTGATGTTGCTGCTGTTTGCCGGCATGGCCTGCCTGGCCGCCTACTGGCTGCGCGCCGGGCGCGACCCAGAGCCGCTGTTCTCGCCCAGCCTGTTCCGTGTGCGCACCTTCGCCATCGGCATCCTCGGCAACCTGTTCGCGCGCCTGGGCAGCGGCGCACTGCCGTTCCTGGTGCCGCTACTGCTGCAGGTGGCGCTGGGCTATTCACCGGCCCAGGCCGGCATGAGCATGATCCCGCTGGCGGCGGCTGCCATGCTCGCAAAATCCATCGCCAGGCCGCTGATCGAACGCTTTGGCTACCGCATCATCCTCACCGGCAACACCCTGCTGCTGGGCCTGCTGCTGGCCAGCCTGGGCCTGATCGACGAACAGACACCCTATGCTGTGCTACTGATCCAGCTGGGCCTGCTCGGCGCGGTCAACTCCATGCAGTTCACGGCAATGAATACGGTGACCCTGATCGACCTTGACGACGCCAGCGCCAGCAGCGGCAACAGCCTGCTGTCGGTGGTCGCACAGCTGTCGCTCAGCCTCGGTGTGGCCTGCGCCGGTGCGTTGCTCGGCGGGTTTACTGCAGCCGGCAGCGCCGATGGC
>NZ_JABMCW010000477.1:0-3196 GCF_013179705.1 Pseudomonas sp. CM25
GGGGCCAGTAACACGCTGTCTTCGGCAAGCACATTGGGGCAATGCAGGGCCAGGCCCAGGCTGAGCAGGCTCAGGGGCAGGCGGGGGGGACGCGGGGGCATGCGGGGGCTCCTGGATGCGCGACACCTGTGCGGGCCTCTTCGCGGGTAAACCCGCTGCCACAGGGGCATCGCCACCCGTTGTAGGCGCGGGTTCACCCGCGAAGAGGCCCGCACAGGCCATGAAAAAAGGCGGCATCTTACCAGCCGCCTTCAATACAAAACGATCCAGGCCTTGCGATATTCAGTCAGTCTGCGCGGGCTGGCCGCTTGTGCTGCCGCCAGTTGTCATCGATCTTCGACCAGGTCTTGCCATCGGTAATGGCCATGAGCTTGCGCCCATCCTTGAAGGTGGCCAGGAAGGTGGCTTCTTCTTCCTTGCCACCCAGCCACAGCCCGGCCAGCAACCCCACCGGCCCGGCCACCAACGCCCCGGCCACGCCCCAGCCAAGGGTGCTGCCGAAGCTGCGGCTGGACTCCAGGCTGGCCAGCCTCAGGTCGCTGATACGTGCCAGGGAAATCCGCTCGCCCGGGGAGGGGCTGCGCGGGGTCTTGAGTGTGAGCGATCCGTTGCGATACTCGCCTTCACCTTGCAAGAAATCGCC
Organism: Pseudomonas sp. CM25; assembly: GCF_013179705.1. Taxonomy (NCBI): domain Bacteria; kingdom Pseudomonadati; phylum Pseudomonadota; class Gammaproteobacteria; order Pseudomonadales; family Pseudomonadaceae; genus Pseudomonas; species Pseudomonas sp. CM25. The sequence continues at coordinate 644 of NZ_JABMCW010000477.1, forward strand.
GGATTGCACCGTGAGTCTTGTCATAAAGTCGTCCTGTCAGGGAAAGGGCATTGACCAGCGCCTACTGAGCGCTGCCCGGGCAGGCAAGTCAACGGCAATACGACGGAGGGTAGTGCGGTGCAATGTCGCCCTCAGGCCGGCACGCGCCTACACAATTGATGTGGCAGGTTTGCGGTTCGCCAGCAGCCACGCCAGCAATGCGAGAGCGCCAATCACCAACCCTGCCACCACAATCCCCATCCAGCCCTGGCGCTGGAACAACTGCGTCCCCAGCAGCGACCCCAGTGCCCCGCCAATGAAATAGCAGGTGATGTACCCGGCATTCAGCCGCGTGCGCGCCTCGGGCCGCAGCGCAATGACTGCGTTCTGGTTGCTCACGTGCACCAGCTGCACCGCCAGGTCGAGCATCAGCACACCTAGCAGCAAGGCCAGCAGCGATTGCTGGGCAAACCCCAGCGGTACCCACGACAGCAGCAACACCACCAGCCCCACCGTGGTCCCCAGCGAGCCCTTGCCACGGTCGGCCAGGCGCCCGGCCCAGTTGGCCGACAGCGCGCCCGCCGCACCGGCCAGGCCGAACAGGCCGATCACTGCATCGGAATAGTGGTACGGGCCTTGCGCCAGCAGGAAGGCCAATGGCGTCCAGAACAGCGCGAACAGGCTGAACGCCAGCAGGCCGAGCAGCGAGCGCAGGCGCAGCACCGGCTCTTCGATGAACAGGCGGAACACCGAGCCGATCAGTGCGGGGTACTTCAAACCAGCATGGCTGTGGTGCTGAGGCAGGCTGCGGTACAGGGCCACGGCGGTGATCGCCATCAGCACGGCAGCCAGCACGTAGATGCTGCGCCAGCCGCCTAGTTCGGCCATGAAGCCGGCAGCGGTCCGCGCCAGCAGAATGCCCAGCAGCAGGCCGCTCATCAGCGTGCCGACCGCGCGGCCGCGCTGGTGCGGCGGGCTCAGCGCGGCGGCCATGGGCACCAGGATCTGCGCCACCACCGAGAACAGGCCGGTCAGCGCGGTGCCGAGCAGCAACCACGGCAGGCTCGGTGCGCAGGCACTGATGACCAGGCCCAGGGTGGCAATGACGGTCATCACGGTGATCAGCCGGCGCTGTTCGAACAGGTCGCCCAGTGGCGCCAGCAACAGCAACCCGGCGCCGTAGCTGAGCTGTGCGGCAATCACGATACTGCCTGCGCTGGCGGTGCTCAGGCCAAATTGCTGGGCAATGCTGTGCAACAGCGGTTGCGCGTAGTAGTTGCTGGCCACGGCCAGGCCGGTGGCGGTCGCCATCAGCAGGATCAGGGCGCGGCTGAGAGTGGGGGTGTTCATGCGGTTCTCGTGGCGGGCAGTAGTAAGTGGTGGTGATTATCTGGAAGTGTCAGGCATGACGCCAATGTATAGTTTTCAACTTATCAATCTCGAAAACAGATAGATCAGTGAACCTCAAGCAGCTTGAGTACGCCCTCGCCGTGGCCGACACCGGCAGTTTTACCCGTGCGGCTGAACGTTGCCATGTGGTGCAGTCGGCGCTTAGCCACCAGGTGGCGCGCCTTGAGGCACACCTGGGCGTCAGCCTGTTCGAGCGCAGTTCGCGGCGGGTGCGCCTGACGCCTGCCGGCGAGGCCTTTGTGCTCAGCGCCAGGCCGGCGGTGGAGGCGGCCCGGCGCATTGCTGATGATGTGGCGGCGGCTTGCGGCCAAGTGCGTGGGCGCTTGGCGATTGGTGAAATCAGCTCGCTCACCGCGCTGGATCTGGTCGACCTGCTGGCGGTGTTTCACGGCCGTTACCCGGATGTGGACGTGCGCTGGCTTACGGCCAAGAGCGAATTGCTGATCGCCGATGTGATCGAGCGGCGCCTGGACGTGGGTTTCATCGGCCTGTGGCAGGGCGAAGTGGTGCAGGGTGTGCAGCATCGTTTGCTGGCCAGGGAAGCGCTGGTGGCGTTGTTGCCGCCGGGCCATCGGCTGGCGGGCAGGGCGCAGCTGGCGCTGGCCGATCTGGCCGGTGAAGTGCTGGTGGACTTCCCCGAAGGCACCGGGGCGCGACGGCAGACGGACGAGGCGTTTCAGGCGGCGGGGTTGCAGCATCGGGTGCAGTTCGAGATTGGGCATGTGCGTCTGGTCGAGAAGTTCGTGCAGCGGGGCATGGCGGTCGGCCTGGTGCCGGAGCGGGTGGCCGAAGGTATAGACGGCGTGGCGGTGGCGCGGTTGGTGGATGCGCCGGTGCGGCACCTTTATGCCGTGTGGTCATCCAGCCCGACACCGGCTGCCCGGGCGTTTTTGGAGGTGATGGAGCAGAGTTTGGGGGCTGGCGAAGGATGAGCCTTGTTCTATGGTCATGGAATCTCTCATTGGGATTGCATCAGGGCTGACAGGTGCTTGCCGCAAGATATGCAGCGCCTGTGAGATCGAGCGCCGCCCGCGCGGCGGGGAGTGTCAGGTTTTTTGTGTGCGGGCCGGTAATGGCCTGCCGCCCGGCAGGCCTTGATTTCACCAGGTTGGCCTGATGAACCGATCTCCGTACAGAATCGCAAATTGATTCATCGCACTTTTC
>NZ_JABMCW010000478.1:0-3181 GCF_013179705.1 Pseudomonas sp. CM25
GGTGAATGCTGCAGCCATAATCGTCCAGCACCCCGGCGCGACCCAGGAACCACGCGCCGTTCCACAGGCCGCCCAAGGCCATGCCGTGAGCGGCACTGTCATCTAGCAGGCGGTCGAGTTGCGGGTACTTCAACGGTGTGCGCAAGCCGCCGCAGACAACCAGCAGGTCAAGTTCCTTCAACGCCTCGGCAGACAGCTCGGTGGCCACCAGCTCCAGCCCCAGGTCGCTGAGTACCCGGTCGCCGTCCAGCGACAGCGCGGTGAACTGGAAGCTGTCGGCACGCAGCAGGTTGGCTGTGACCAGCACGTCCATGGCCACGGTGAAGCTGGCCATCGAGAAGTGTTCGAGCAGGATGAAATCGACCCGATAGGGGGCCTGGGCATTGGCGCTGCTGGTTTTCAGCCGCAGCATGTTGCTGGTACTGGTCTTCTTGCTGAACTGGCGTGGCGTGGGCACTCTGGACTCCGCTTCCTGGCTGGCCTGGAGAGTGTGGGGGCTGGCCGGGGGAAAGACAACTTTCCGGGTGGTTGTGACGTATTGCAGGTCGTGTTCAGGCAAGCGGCCTGGTGTGGCAACCAGCGCCCACATGAACTGCACAAAGCCAGCGTCTGGTGCTTTACTTGAAGAAGCTGGCTTGCCGGCGTGGAGCCTCAAGGCAGGCAAATCCGTCTGAACCCTTGGCGCTCGCTGCCACCTAAGCCAGTACATGCCAATGGGAGGATGCTCATGGAAATCGGAACAATCTGGTTCCTCGTTGCAATCGCGGTGATCCTGCTTGAAGTATGGGCCATCTGGCACATCATCGGCAGTGAGCGGCGCGCCGAGCGCAAGATGCTGTGGATCGTGTTCGTGGTTTACGCACCTGTCATCGGTCTGCTGGTTTGGGCCTTGCGCGGGCCGCGGGCGGTGAAGGGCAGGGTAGTGCTGGAAGAGAAGTGAGCATCGTCGGCATCAGGCGCAGGGGCGCCCGATGCCGCGCCGCAAGCTAGACGATGTTGAAGCGGATCGCCGGGCCCAGGCCGTCGACCATCAGGCAGCCGTAGAATTTTACGCTCGACAGTACTCGCAGCTGTTTGAGTTCTGCATGAATGCGCTCGCGGATAACCCGCTCCGCTTCAAGGGCTTTGTCCGCCTTGGAAAGGCTGGCGAGCTGTACCCAGCCCAGCAGTGTGGTCTCGATATGCTCCACGGTGTCCAGGCCAATGTTTTCCCGCAGGCGCTGGCGTGCCTGCGCGGCATTGTATTCATCTTCATCCGGGTCGCGCGGCTTGATGGTGTAGGCGAGTTGAAAGTCATGTTTGCTCATGGGGTTTCCTTGTTGCATGCAGGCCTCCGTGCCGGGATGGGCAATCTAGCGCCTGTCAACGACGGCGCAAACACACGCGTGGTTTACGGAAGCTGCCACGTTGTGCGAAACGTCCTACATCACGAGGCTTGCCTGGCGAGCGTCCCCGCCTTTCCGGGCTTGACCTCGAGTTAACTTAAGGTCCGATACTCCGCCACTCTTTCAACTGAACGAGGGCTTGTCGTGACCCCATCAAGTGCATTCCAGCTAAGCAACCCAGAAGGCCTCTACGACCCCAGTAGCAACGCGTATTCCCACGTTGCCGAGGTGCGTGCCGGCAGCCGCCTGCTGTTTATCGCCGGCCAGGGCGGGGAGGACCGCGACGGCGCGTTGTCGCCCGTGTTCGCCGAACAGGCGCGCCAGGCGCTGGCCAACCTTGAGCTGGCCCTGGTTTCGAAAGGCGCCGGCTTGGCCCAGGTCGTCAAGTTGACACTGCTGGTGGTCGAGCATTCGCAAGCACGGCTGCGCGAATGGGTGGCCGCGGCCGACGAGGCCTGGGGGCCGAACATGAAGCCGACTTGCACACTCATACCGGTGCCCCGGCTGGCGCTGGACGGCATGCTGGTGGAGATCGACGCTGTGGCAGCGGGCTAGGACTTTGGGGCGTTGCATCAGGGCTTACAGGTGCTTGCACAGCATTTTCAGCGCCTGTAAGCCCTGATGCTATCCGGGTGCCTGACCATCGGGCCCGCCGGCCAACCAAGCGCCAAAACCCCATCTGTTGTATATCGACGCAGGTCCTGCCAGCATCCCCGCTACAACAACAGTTCCCCCTCAGAGGTGACCCCACCATGAGCACCGGCACCACCACGCTTACCAACCGCAAGGCCCGTTCCTGGCTCTGGCCTGCATTGTTCAGCCTGGTGGCCTTCGCCGCCAATTCGGTGTTCTGCCGGCTGGCGCTGAAGGACGGGGCCATCGACCCGGCATCGTTCACGGTGGTACGCCTGGCCAGTGGTGCGTTGTTCCTGCTGTTGTTGCTCCGCCTGCGTCGGCCGGTGCTCGCCATGGGCGGCAGCTGGCGGGGCGGTCTGGCTCTGTTCCTGTACGCGTTCCTGTTTTCTGCCGCGTACCTGCAACTGGGCGCAGGTGCAGGTGCCTTGCTGCTGTTCGGCGCCGTGCAGATCACCATGTTCGGGTTCGCCTGGTACAAGGGCGAACACATCACCGTGCGCATGTTGCTGGGGATGCTGATCGCCTTTGCCGGCCTGCTGGTGCTGCTGCTGCCCGGGGCCGAGGCGCCACCCTTGCCCAGTGCCTTGCTCATGGCTTTGTCCGGCGTCGCCTGGGGGGTGTACACGCTGCTGGGCAAAGGCTCGCCCAGGCCATTGGCCGACACTGCCGGCAACTTCATGCGTAGTTTGCCCTGGCTGGTGCTGTTGACACCGATGCTGCTGCTGAGCGCAGGCCCACACCTCACCACGCCGGGTTGGTTGTATGCCCTGGGCTCCGGCGTGCTGGCATCTGGCGCGGGTTATGCGGTGTGGTATGGCGTGGTCAGGCAGGTCACTGCGCAACAGGCAGCGACCATGCAGCTGAGCGTGCCGGTCATTGCCGCACTGGGTGGGGTTGTGCTGATTGGTGAACCGCTGTCGGTGCGCCTGCTGGTGGCCTGCGTTGTGGTGCTGGGGGGTATCGCCCTGGCACTGGCGCCGCGCCGTTAAAAGAAACTGCGCTGCGCCTTGAGCGTGACCACGCTGTCGCAATAGGTGTTGATGCCCGAGTATGCGTCACACCCGTCGCCACTGAGGTTGGAGTTGCTGTAGATGAGGTTGAGGTCGATGCCAAGCCAAGGCCGCGACAGCTCCAGCGACCAGTCGGAGAACCCACTGACC
>NZ_JABMCW010000479.1:0-3174 GCF_013179705.1 Pseudomonas sp. CM25
GGTCTGCGCGTAGCGTTGCAGGTCGACCGGCTTGTCGGTGCTGCGGTAAGGGGTCGAAAGCCCGCCGCCGATGGAGAAGGCTTCGATGTCTACGCCCAGGCGGCCGATCAGCTCGATCATCGACCGGGCTACCTGCTCCAGGTGTTGGTAATCCACCCCGGAGCCAATATGCATGTGCACGCCGACCAGGTGCAGGCCGTGGGTTTTGATGCAGGCCAGCGCCTCGTCCAGTTCTTCATGCCAGATGCCGTGCTTGCTGTTCTCGCCGCCGGTGTTGGTCTTGCGGCTGTGGCCGTGGCCGAAGCCCGGGTTGATGCGGATCCAGACGCGGTGGCCGGGGGAGCGTTCACCCAGCTGGCGCAGCATGTCGATGGAACCGGCGTTGACTTCGATCTTCGATTCCACCACCCGCTCCAGGGTTGGCCGGTCCAGTGCATCGCAGGTCAGCACCACGCCAGCGGGGTCGCCGTCCACGCTGGCACCGGCGGCAAAGGCCCGCTCCATTTCACCCAGCGACACCGCGTCCAGCACCAGGCCATGGGCGCGCATCAGGCGCAGCACGTGCAGGTTGGGGTTGGCTTTCTGGGCGAAGCGTACGGTGTCGAATACCTTCAGTTGTTCAACGCGCTTGGCGATGGTGCTGGCGTCGTAGGCCCAGAGGGGCGATCCATGTTGATGAACCGCCGCGGCCAGGGTCGTGAAGGGTGCAGTCATGCTGGCATTACTCGTAGTGGGTAGATGTGCAGGATGCGTGAAAGAGTGGATTCAGAAAAATAGCTATTTTTCTACTCGCCATTCATATCTGATATACCCATCGTTGTTGCGCAGGTGTAGCCGTGAAACTGTCCGTCCGCCATATCGAAGTGTTCCGCGCCATCATGGCCGCTGGCAGCGTCACCGGCGCGGCGCGGCTGCTGTTCACCTCGCAGCCCACCGTCAGCCGAGAGCTGGCACGGCTGGAGCAGGTCACCGGCCTGAACCTGTTCGAGCGCGAGGGCGGGCGCCTGGTGGCAACCGCCCAGGCGCTGCTGTTGATCGAAGAGGTCGAGCGCGCCTATCTCGGGCTGGAGCGCATCGAGCGCTTTGCCCAGGCCATCCGCAATTTCGAGCAGGGCCGGTTGGCCATCACCTGCCTGCCGCTGTTTTCCCAGACCTTGCTGCCCAAGGCCTGCCAGCGCTTCCATCAGCAGCACCGCGGCGTGAGTGTGAGCATTTTGGCGCAGGAGTCGCCGTTGCTGGAGGAGTCACTGGTTGCCCAGCAGCACGACCTTGGCCTGACCGAGGTCGAGCAGATGCCGCGCGGCGCCTACGGCGAGCTGCTGTTCAGCGCCAACATGGTCTGTGTGCTGCCCCATGGGCACCCGTTGCAAGCCAAGGCTGAACTGGAATTGAGCGATTTCCATGAAGTGGACTTCATCAACCTGGCCAGCCTGGACACCTACCGCCAGCGCCTGGACCAGCACTTCCGTGCGGCGGGGGTGAACCGCCGCACGGTCATCGAGACCACCAGCGCCGCGTCGGTGTGCGCCATGGTCAGGCAGGGCCTGGGGGTGGCGATCATCAACCCGCTGAGTGGGCTGGAGGCCGCGCAGGGCGGTTTGCCGATCCGCCGCTTGCGGGTGTCAGTGCCGTACCAGGTGATGCTGATCAGGCCCGACCACCGGCCGGCTTCGGCGGCGGTGGAGCCGTTTTGCGATGCGTTGCGGGTGCAGGCTGAAGCAATGCAGGCAGCATTGCGCTAGCGCCTGGCTCGGCTCAGGATTTTGTGCTGTCTGTACCGTCCTTATCGCCGGCAAGCCAGCTCCCACAGGTACTGCACATGGCTTGGGGCAGCGGTGGTCGGTGTGGGAGCTGGCTTGCCGGCGATAAGGCCAGTACAGGCAATACGGGTAGGCCCCTATGGGAAATCTGCGTTTCAGAGCTCGCAGACGAAGGTACCGGTCCCGGCCAGGATGTTTTCCAGGGTTTCCTTCACTTCATCCATGTCACTCAGGTCACTGGTCAGGTTGATCTCCAGCACCTCGTCCCCCTTCAGCGCATCACGGTCGCCGGCGGCGACTTCGATCAGCAGGCGCTTGGCGCTCAACGTCACTTTCAGCCCGTCCAGCGTCGACGGCTCGTCATCCAGGGTCAGGTCGACGGTGTCTTCGTCCGGATAGCGGGTCAGCAGGAACATCTGGCCCTTGTCGCTGTGGCAGCACAGCGTGGCCATGTTGTCTTCCTCGTCATCGCAAGGGGTGGCGAAGAGCAGGGCGGTATCGATTTGCATGGACAAGGCTCGGATCAAAGGAAACGGAAGGGAATTCTGACAGTCTTGCTTACATGCATAAACGTAAAGTTACCGCCCCTTGACCGAAATTGTCGCAGCGCTGCAAGCCTTGATGACCGATCAGTCGTTAAGCTTCGCCCAGCCCTGGGCGTGCCTGCGCACGTCCAACGTCTGGTTTTTACCGTCCGCCTTGCTACGGGTTGGCTATCGTTGACCCGTACACGGCGCACGCAGCGACGCTCCAACTAATACAAAGCCCAAGCGGAGTACCACAGATGGCGTTCTTCACCGCAGCCAGCAAAGCCGACTTCCAGCATCAACTGCAAGCGGCCCTGGCGCAGCACATCAGCGAGCAGTCCCTGCCACAAGTGACGCTGTTCGCCGAGCAGTTCTTCGGCATCATCTCCATGGACGAACTCACCCAGCGAAGGCTTTCCGACCTGGCCGGCTGCACCCTCTCGGCCTGGCGCATCATCGAGCGTTTCGACCCCGAATACCCGCAAGTGCGGGTGTACAACCCCGATTACGAACGCAACGGCTGGCAGTCGACCCATACCGTGGTCGAAGTGCTGCACCACGACCTGCCATTCCTGGTCGACTCGGTGCGCACCGAGCTCAACCGCCGCGGCTACAGCATCCACACCCTGCAGACCACCGTACTCAGCGTGCGCCGTGGCGCCAAGGGCGAGCTGCTGGAGCTGCTGCCCAAGGGCACCCAGGGCGAGGGCGTGCGTCATGAGTCGCTGATGTACCTGGAGATCGACCGCTGCGCCAACGCTGCCGAGCTGACAGTGCTGACTCGCGAAATCGAGCAGGTGCTGGCCGAGGTGCGGGTGGCGGTTGCCGATTTCGAACCGATGAAGGCCAAGCTGCGGGAAGTGGTGGCGCAGGTGGAACAGACTGCC
>NZ_JABMCW010000048.1:0-6260 GCF_013179705.1 Pseudomonas sp. CM25
TTCGGTGCCGACCGCACGTTCCTTGACGCTGTTGACGAAATCCTTGACCACCGGCAGGGCAACGTCGGCCTCGAGCAGGGCCATGCGCACTTCGCGCAGCGTGTCCTTGATGTTGTCTTCGGTCAGCTTGGCCTTGCCGGTGACATGGCGCAGCGTCTGTGACAGGCGGTCGGTCAGGTTTTCGAACATGGTGATCCTTTCAGGCCCAGTAAAAGCCGAGGTTTGTCAGGCGCCCTAGGGGAAATACACACCCGCCGGGCACAGCAAGGCGGCGATTATAGCGAAGTGCGGCGGCGGCGCACACCTTGGGAGATATTCGGTGGCTGTGCCTGCCTGTTCGCGGGTGAACCCCCACCCACAGGATCTTCACTACACTTGTGGCTTGCGCGGTACCTGTGGGAGCGGGTTCACCCGCGAATGCCGTTACGCGGCCTGCCAGTCTTCCTAGAGCGGCGGGATCTATGCCAAACTCCGTCTCTTTAAGGCTCGTCAACCAGGACTTATGGTCTCCTCACCCAGCCTCATCCCCAACCTGATCGCCGCCGGCCTCTATATAGCTGCAGCCGTCTACCAGGGCCTGCACCTGGCCCAGGGTCGCAAGGCCGACAAACGCCTGCTTGCCCTGCTGGGTGCCGTCGCGGTGCTCGCCCAGGCCGGCGCGCTGTTCTTCCAGCTGATCACCCCGCTGGGCCTGAGCCTGGACTTCTTCAGCGCTGCCAGCCTTATCGCCGTGGCCGTCATCGCCCTGACCCTGCTGGCCTGCATGCGCATACCGGTGGAAAACCTGCTGGTGCTGCTGTTCCCGCTGGGCGCGGTGACGGCGCTGCTGGCGCAGTTCGCGCCCCCCGGCACGGTGCCGCTGATCAACGAGGAGCCGGGCATCCTGGCGCATATCCTGTTGTCGATCCTGGCCTACGGGCTGTTCACCATCGCCGTGTTCCAGTCGCTGCTGTTGCTGCTGCAGGACCGTCAGCTGAAGAACAAGCACCCGTCCGGGCTGATTCGCAACTTCCCGCCGCTGCAAACCATGGAAAGCCTGCTGTTCGGCTTCCTCTGGGCCGGCTGGTGCCTGCTGTCGCTGTCGCTGATCTCGGGCTGGCTGTTCCTTGACAACCTGTTCGCCCAGCACCTGGTGCACAAGACTTTGCTGGCCTGTGTCGCCTGGGTGGTGTTCAGCGTGCTGCTGTGGGGCCGCACCCGCCTGGGCTGGCGTGGCCACAAGGCGATCCGCTGGACCCTGGCCGGTTTCTGCCTGCTGATGCTGGCCTATTTCGGCAGCAAGCTGGTTCGCGAATTCATACTGCATATCTGACGGCCGCCCATGGACACCTTGCCGTACGCAACGCTATTGGGCACCTTGGCACTGGCGCTGCTGTGGGCAGCGCTGTTCACCGCCGTGGATGCCGCCCGCCTGCAACTCAATGGCTCGCTGCGCAACGGCGATGACGGTCAACCACCACTGCCAGCCCAGGCGCTGGTGCTTTGCGCCAGCCTGGGCAAGTTGCTGGTGCTGGGCCTGGCGTGCCTGATCGGGCAGCGCTACAGCGGTGAACACGGTTTCTGGCTGGCCGGCCTGGGCGCCGCCCTGGTATTGCTGGTTTTCGCCGAATTCCTGCCCCGGCGCCTGGCCAGGCGCAACCCGCAGGCACTTGTCAGCCTCGGTGTCAGCCTGCTGAAAGCGCCGCTGACACTGCTGCAACCCTTTGCCTGCCTGCTCGACGGCTGCGCGAAGCTGATCCTGCGCCCCTTCCGTGCACAGCCGACAGCAGTTGCCCTGCACGCGCAGGAAGACGACGACACGGATGAAGATGAAGCGCACGAGGCGCCGCGCCACGGCCTGCTCGACGGCCTGCAGTCACTGGACAAGGTCACCGTCAACGACATCCTGGTGCCACGCAACGAAGTGGACGGCATCAACCTCGACGAGCCGATGGAACGCATCATCGAGCAACTTATCGTCAGCCGCCACACCCGCTTGCCCGTCTACCACAACGATATCAACCAGGTCGAAGCGATCCTCAACACCAAGTTGATCAGCCACCTGCTGCCCAAGGCCGAGCTGACCCTTGAGGCACTGCACGGCGCCTGCTACGAACCTTATTTCGTGCCAGAGAGCACGCCCTTGCAGATGCAGTTGCTGAACTTCCACAAGCAGCAGCGGCGCCTGGGCGTGGTGGTGGACGAGTACGGCGAAGTGCAGGGCATTGTCACCCTGGAAGACATCCTCGAAGAGATCGTGGGCGAGTTCGAGGACGAGCAAAGCCTGGGAAACCCGCACGTGCACCCACAGCCCGATGGCACCTTCGTGATCGACGGCACCGCCTCGCTGCGCGAGATCAATCGCAGCCTTGGCTGGCATCTGCCTAGCGATGGCGGGCCAAAAACCCTCAACGGGCTGGTGACCGAAGCGCTGGAAAGCATCCCCGAAAGCGCCGTTTGCCTGAAGATCGGCCGCTATCGCCTGGAAATCCTCGAAACAGAGGACAATTGTGCCAGCAAGGTACTGGTGTGGACCGTGACCCGATAGCTATACTCCGGTCACGCTTACCCAGCCCCGCCGCCACGCCTGCTACCCGCACCCGGCGTTACACGGCCAGTCCGCTCCACTGACACGCCCTGCGGTCCTGCTTCAATACCCCGAACAGTGCCCGCCCCGCCCCTACCCCCCCTTGGGCTATCGTCAGTCGGGCGCACACAACAACAAAACGCTCCGGCGCCCGCGCGACATGCCTGCCCTTTGGCACACCGCGCGAGCCATGCCCATGGAGCCGGACCAGACTGTTAGGGACCTACTTAATGACAAGCAGCACCTATGCCCAAGCCCCTGCCGCGCCGGTCAACTCGCCCGCGCGGGTAGCCACCGCAAGCTTCATCGGCACCGCCATCGAGTTCTACGATTTCTACGTGTATGCCACTGCCGCTGCCTTGGTAATCGGCCCGGTGTTCTTCCCGTCCGGGTCGGGTACCGCGCAGATGCTGGCGGCCTTCCTTACCTTCGGCATCGCCTTCCTTGCCCGGCCGCTGGGCTCGGCGTTGTTCGGCCACTTTGGTGACCGTATCGGTCGCAAGTCGACCCTGGTCGCCTCGCTGCTGCTGATGGGTGTGTCGACCACCGCCATCGGCGTGCTGCCGGGCTATGACAGCATCGGCGTCTGGGCGCCGATCATCCTCTGCCTGCTGCGCTTTGGCCAAGGCCTGGGCCTGGGCGGCGAATGGGGCGGCGCGGCTTTGCTGGCTACCGAGAACGCCCCGGAAGGCAAGCGCGCCTGGTTCGGCATGTTCCCGCAGCTGGGCCCTTCGATCGGGTTTCTGGCCGCCAACGGTCTGTTCCTGACCCTGGCCCTTACCCTCAGCGATGAACAATTCCGTGACTGGGGCTGGCGCATTCCGTTCCTGCTCAGCGCCGCGCTGGTACTGGTGGGGCTGTACGTGCGCCTGAAGCTCGAAGAAAGCCCGGTGTTCGCCACTGCCGTTGCGCGCCAGGAGCGGGTGAAAATGCCGGTGGTGGAGCTGTTCGCCAAGCATTGGCGGCCAACCCTGCTGGGCGCTGCAGCCATGGTGGTGTGCTATGCGCTGTTCTACATCTCCACGGTGTTCTCGCTGAGCTATGGCGTGACCACGCTGGGCTACAGCCGCGAAACATTCCTTGGCCTGCTGTGCTTTGCGGTGGTCTTCATGGCCTTGGCTACGCCGCTGTCGGCCTGGCTCAGCGACCGTTACGGGCGCAAGCCGGTACTGATCGTCGGCGGCGTGCTGGCGGTGGCATCGGGCTTTACCATGGAGCCGTTGCTGACCTCGGGGTCGACTACCGGCGTGGCGCTGTTCCTGGCCATCGAGCTGTTCCTGATGGGCGTGACTTTTGCGCCGATGGGCGCACTGCTGCCTGAGCTGTTCCCGACTCACGTGCGGTATACCGGGGCTTCGGCGGCGTATAACCTGGGCGGCATCGTCGGGGCCTCGGCGGCGCCGTTCTTTGCCCAGAAGCTGGTGAGCATGGGTGGGTTGAGCTGGGTGGGGGGTTATGTGTCGGCGGCGGCGGTGATCAGCCTGATTGCCGTGCTGTGCCTGAAAGAGACCCGCAATACCGAGCTTTGAGAAAGCCGGGGCTGCTTTGCAGCCCATCGCCGGCAAGCCAGCTCCCACAGGGATATACAGCCCTAGGGCCTTGTGGAGACCCTGTGGGAGCTGGCTTGCCGGCGAAAGGGCCGCAAAGCGGCCCCTTGGGTCCCGGATCAGAACTCGACTTTGACCGCCTGCGCTGCCCGGGTCGCCTTGGCCCGCGCGGCTTCGACCGATTCGTCACGCGCCAGGCACACGCCCATGCGCCGGGTGCCGTTGATTTCCGGCTTGCCGAACAGGCGAATGGCGGTATCCGGCTCGCTCAGCGCTGCGCCCAGGTTGGCAAAGCTGGTTTGCTGCGACTGGCCTTCCGGCAAGATCACCGCCGACGCCGATGGGCCGAACTGACGCACGACCGGGATCGGCAGGCCAAGAATGGCGCGGGCATGCAGGGCGAATTGCGACAGGTCCTGGGAAATCAGGGTTACCAGACCAGTGTCATGCGGGCGCGGTGACACTTCGCTGAACCATACCTGGTCGCCTTTGACGAACAGTTCCACGCCAAACAGGCCGCGACCACCCAGCGCATCGGTGACCGCCTTGGCCACGCGCTGCGACTCGGCCAGCGCCTTGGGGCTCATGGCCTGCGGCTGCCACGACTCCTGATAGTCGCCCTTCTCCTGACGATGACCAACCGGCTCGAGGAACGTAGTACCACCGACGTGGCGTACGGTCAGCAAGGTGATTTCGTATTCGAAGTCGATAAAGCCTTCGACGATCACCCGGCCTTTGCCGGCGCGACCGCCTTCCTGGGCGTAGTCCCACGACGTCTGCAGGTCGGCATCGCTGCGCAGCAGGCTCTGGCCCTTGCCCGACGAGCTCATCACCGGCTTGACCACGCAGGGGTAGCCGACATCGGCCACGGCCTTGGCGTAGTCTTCGAAGGTGTCGGCAAAGTGGTACGGCGAGGTCGGCAGATCCAGCTCTTCGGCGGCCAGGCGGCGGATGCCTTCACGGTTCATGGTCAGCTGGGTGGCGCGGGCGGTCGGCACCACGTTGAAACCTTCGTTTTCCAGCTCCACCAGGGTGGCGGTGGCGATGGCTTCGATTTCCGGGACGATATAGTGCGGCTTCTCGGCCTCGATCACCGCGCGCAGGGCAACGCCATCAAGCATGTTGACCACGTGGCTGCGGTGCGCCACTTGCATTGCCGGGGCATTGGCGTAGCGGTCGACGGCGATCACTTCGACGCCCAGGCGCTGCAACTCGATCACCACTTCCTTGCCCAGCTCGCCACAGCCGCAGAGCAGTACACGGGTCGCGGTGGGCGACAAGGGGGTTCCGATACGGGTCATTTCAGGTCCTCGAAGGCATCCGGGGCCGTACCAGGCGTGGCACTGCCCGCTGAAAAAGGACCGCTATTCTACACCATCAACCGGCCACGGCAGCCCGCCGGGCGCGAAATGCCATGGCCAGCCACACGGCAGTGACACCGGCGAATTTCGAGGCCATGGCGGTGCCGATCACCGCAGGGGTCAGGGCGCCGATCATGCCGAAGAAGATGAACGTGTCCACCGGAATACTCAGCGCCGAACTCAACCACAGGCGGTCGCGCAGTGGCCGGCGGGTGATGCTGAACACCAGCCAGTCGATCAGCTCGGAAATGAAGAACGCAGTGGCACTGGCCAGGGCGATGGCCGGCTCCGAGGTCACATAGGACAGCACCAGGGCCACCAGCATCGCGACCAGCGCGCCATGGCCGAAGCGGGTCTGCACCATGTCACGCAGGATAAACACCAGGCCGCCCCAGGCAGACCAGATGATGTCCAGGTGCGGGGCGCTGGAGAACGCGAAGTTGATCAGCACTACGCTGCTGATATAGGCAATGAGATAGAACATGGGCAGTGACCGTCGGGCAAGCGGCACAGATTACTTGATTTTCAGGTCAATGGCAGCTTGATCAAGCAGGTGTGTTACCTGCACTGGCCCTATCGCCGGCAAGCCAGCTCCCACAGTGATCGTGCAAACCCTCAGGCCACATGGACTACCTGTGGGAGCTGGCTTGCCGGCGATGAAGCCAGCACTGTGTTCAGCCTCCGATAATCAGGCCGGCCTCCACTGCCCTTTCATGGCAGCGTTTCAGCACCACCCGGCGCTCGTCGTTGTCCATCCGACCCCAGCGGCCAATTTCGGCCACGGTA
>NZ_JABMCW010000048.1:6359-24710 GCF_013179705.1 Pseudomonas sp. CM25
GAAGCCAGCACTGTGTTCAGCCTCCGATAATCAGGCCGGCCTCCACTGCCCTTTCATGGCAGCGTTTCAGCACCACCCGGCGCTCGTCGTTGTCCATCCGACCCCAGCGGCCAATTTCGGCCACGGTACGCTGGCACCCGGTACAGATATCCTGCTCATCCAGCGCACAGATGCTCACACACGGCGAGGCCACCGGCCGCTCTGCAACTTCACTCATCATCAACCACCAACTCCTGCGCATAACGCCGGGCATTGTGCACGTAATGCGCAGCGCTGGCTTCGAGCATGCGCATCTGCTGCTCGGTCAGCTCACGCACCACCTTTCCCGGCGAGCCCATGACCAGCGAACCATCAGGAATTTCCTTGCCCTCTGCGATCAGCGCATTGGCGCCGATGATGCAATGCCTGCCAATGCGCGCGCCGTTGAGGATCACCGCATTGATGCCGACCAGGCTGTAGTCGCCCACCGTGCAGCCATGCAGCATGGCGTTGTGGCCAACGGTCACGCCCTTGCCCAAGGTGAGCGGCGAGCCCATGTCGGTGTGCATCACCGTGCCATCCTGGACATTGCTGCCCTCGCCGATGTCGATCAGCTCGTTGTCCCCGCGCAGCACCGCGCCAAACCACACGCTGGCATCAGCCTGCAGGCGAACGTTGCCGATCAACGTGGCGTTAGGGGCGGCCCAACTGGTGGGGTGACACTCGACCCGCAGGTCGCCCAGGCGGTATTTCATGAAGGTTCCTCAGGCTAGGACACAGTTGGCAGGGTTGGCCCCGCTCAGATTTCGATATAACGCTCGGGCGGCTGGTGCAGGCTGATGCCGGCATCGAACAGCAGGTTGACCAGCTCGACGATCATGATCGCCGACAGCCCCCAGATCTTGTATTCGCCGTAACGATAGCTGGGCACGTACCAGCTACGCCCCTGGTAGTCGATACGGTGGGTATGGTCACGCGGGTCCTGGCGGAAGAATTCGAGCGGCACGGTGAATACTGCCGCGATCTCGGCGTCGTTGGCGCGGTATTCGACAAAGTCCGGGATTACCCCGACGAATGGCGTCACTTTCAGACCATGCAGCGATATCAGCGGGCTGAGCGGGCCCAGCACTTCGACCAGGCCGGGCGGCAAGCCGATTTCTTCTTCGGCTTCGCGCAGCGCAGTGAATACCAGGTCTGGGTCTTCGGGGTCGCGACGACCACCGGGAAAAGCCACTTCACCACCGTGGGTGGACAGGCCCTTGGCGCGCAGTGTCAAGACCAGTTCGGGCGCTTCGCTGCGAGTAATGGGCAAAAGGACCGCCGCTTCCGGAAACCGTCGGTCGGTTTCCAGTGACGCGGGTTGGTGGTTGCTCATTCGGCGAAGTAGCTCGTCCAGCATTGCGCACGCTCGTATCCAAGGCCTGTCTTGCATGATGCACCAAAGCCGCGAAGCACCCAAGCCCCGCGCACTTGCGACGGCCCGGCAGGCACGCCAAGATAGCCTTGAGCAAAAGGACCCCCCTATGAAATTCTGCAGCGCGTGCGGCCAGCCGGTCACTCAGCGGATCCCCGAGGGCGACAGCCGCCTGCGGTATGTCTGCGACCATTGCCAGACCATCCACTACCAGAACCCCAACATCGTCGCCGGCGTGCTGCCGACCTGGGGCAGCCGGGTACTGCTGTGTCGGCGTGCCATCGAGCCGCGCCGAGGCTACTGGACCTTGCCCGCCGGTTTCATGGAGAACGGCGAAACCCTCGACCAGGCCGCCCGTCGCGAAACCGTAGAGGAAGCCTGCGCCAGGGTCGGGCCGCTGAGCCTGTACCAGCTGTTCGACCTGCCGCACATCAACCAGGTGCATGTGTTCTTCCGCGCCGAACTGGCGGACCTTGATTTTGCGGTCGGTGTCGAAAGCCTGGAGGTGCAGCTGTTCGAAGAGCACGAGATACCGTGGAGCGAGCTGGCTTTCCGCACCGTCACTCTCACACTAGAATGCTACTATCGCGACCGCATCGGGCAGCACTACCCCATAGGCCATGAATACCTGCCGCCGATGACCGTCCCGACCACCACCTAGAACCCTTCAGGGATACGTTACATGCGTTGGTTGCTTGCCTTTTTCTGCCTTTGCGTTACCTCGGTGTCCCAGGCGGCCTTCACCGAGACCATCGTCCGCAAGCCCCTGCCGGCAGCGCAAACTCCGTCGCCTTCGCAGCAGGCCATGCAACCGCTGATCGACAAGGTACTGGTGATCAAGTCCGAACGCCGCCTGCAGTTGATCAGCCGTGGCGAGCCGCTGAAAACCTACCGTATCTCGCTGGGCAAGCAGCCCAAGGGTGCCAAGGAACGAGAAGGCGACAAGAAAACCCCCGAAGGCCTGTACTGGCTGGACTGGCGCAAGCAAAGCGACCGTTTCAACCTGGCCATGCACATCAATTACCCGAACATCAGCGATGCAGCCCGCGCCACCCGTGAAGGGGTGAGTGCCGGCAGCATGATCATGATCCATGGCACGCCGCTGAACGATGAATACCCGGAATGGTACTTCCATACCCTGGACTGGACGGACGGCTGCATTGCCATGCGCAACCGCGACATGCAGGAAGTGTGGGAACTGGTGCGCGATGGGACGTTGATCGAGATTCGGCCCTGACCTAGCGACCTGCAGCAGGCTCTGCAGGTCGAAATCCGTACATCAGTTGCCTACCAGTGAAGGTTTCGCTGCCCTGCCAACGCTTGCGGTCCGAGCCACTGTGCACCACGCAACAACGGCGTCAGCGCCGCCTCGGGCTGCAATTCGAACACTACCTGCGCCTGGCGCTGTTGCAGGTCGGCCTCCAGGGTCAATTGATGCTGGCTCTGTTGTGTCAGATGCCCACGCAGGCGCCAGCCGCTGGCGCAGTCGATTTCCAGCCAGCCCTCGCCCAAACCCAGCGACCACGGGGCGCTCAGTGCAAGGTCGGGGACCGTCAAGCGGCCCTCGCTGGCTCTACATTGGCGCCCTCCCCCCTCCAGCCGTATCGTCCCCTGCCACTGGCCAGCCAGGCGGTAGTCCGTGAACGCCGTAGCCTGGGCACCCATTGGCACTGCCTGCAACTGCCAGCGCCACGGCCAGCCTTCGGCGCGCAACTGCCAGGTTTGGCCCTGAAAGCCCAACTGCAGGTTCGCCTGCAAGCGCCAAGGCTGCACCGCCCAGCGCAAGGGGCCGACCACCCCCATCTGTTGCGCCTCGCCTAGCCACAGGCTGCCACTGACATCACGCATGGGCAGGCCAAACGCACGCGCCACCCAGCTGGCCGGCAGTTCGACCAGCAGCGTCAACACGAAGACCAGCACAACCCATGCCGCTGCCCGACGCCTCATGGTTGAACCACCAGATCAAAACCCAACCCCTTGCCCTCTCGCTCCATGCCCCATTGCAAGGGCTGTAGGCCCTCTGCTCGCAACATCTGCAACCAGCCTTCCAGCTCGCGTCCATCGACCACCTGGCCGCGCAGTTTCCAGGTGCTGCCCTGCGCATCCACCTCAGCCAGTTCAATCCCCCGTGCCTGGGCCGATTGGCGAAGCCGCTCCAGGTTCAACCCAGGCCCGCCCTTCAGGCCGGCAGCCTGCTCGGCCAAAGCGCGCCACTGGCTGAGCTCTCGCCATTGCGCAACACCTGCGCGCAGGGCCAGGAAGGCCAGCAACAGGGCTATCAGTACCCAGGCGAAGGCCAATCGATGACGTTGCAGCCATTCGCGGTTCATGAGGTCGCTCCCAGATCGAACACCACCTGCCCACCGTTCACCTGCACGGAGGCGCCGGCAGCGCTGGCCATGTCCTGCCAAGGCGGCGCACTGCCCTCGCCCTCCAGGTGCAGGTGCCAGCGCTGGCCATCAAAGCGCACCGCCAGCAGACGCCAGTCGGGGTGGCTGCGCAGCCACGCCTGCAATGCCGATTGCAGGCCGTGCAGCTGGCGGCTGTGCAGTTGCTGTTGCAGTTCGCTTTCGCGCAGGCGTTTGAGGGCTTGCGCGGCATGCCGCGGGCTGGCCTGCTCGCCGGTTACCGCAATAACCTGGCTGCGCCAGAGTTGCGCCTGACGCCATTGCTGGTTCAGCCACAGGCCGCTCCATACAGCGGCCAGCACCAGGCAGGCGGCGAGCAGACGTCGTTGTTGCCGCGACGCCAGCGGCAACGCTTGCGTCCTGTAGGTGCGTTCGAACAGGCCGGGCAGTTTTTCCAGCACTGCGAATGTGCTTGGCCAATTGCCGCTCAGCGCCACCGTCTGTAGCTGCGCCCACGGCTGCCGCGGCACGTCACCCAGCACTTGCGGCCATGCCAGCCAGTGCTCCTGCCCGTCCTCGGCCAGCCCTTTGTACAACGACACACCAGGTGTGCGCTGCCATTGCCAGGCGCTACCCGGCTCAGGCGTGGGCAGCAGTTGCAACTCTGCCCAGCAGCGCTCGACCTGCAAGCCCCATGCGGCACACTGCCCACGCCAGTCTTCCAGTTGCTGACGCGCGACCACCAGCAGGCGAAGGTGCCCAGGCTCACGGGCCAGGCAGGCGCAGGCGACCTCCTCGGTGGCCTGCAGCAGGCGGTCTTCGAGCAACAACGGCCACTCTTCGCGCTTGAGCCCGGGTGGCGCCGGCACCCGGAAACGGCTGCTGGCCTCGGCAGGCAGGATCAATGCCACGCGAGCCTGGAGGTTCGCCGGCGGCTCGCCCTGCCCTTCATCTTGCACGTTACTGCCCGCAACCAGTGCCCAGTGCCAGACCGGGCCCGGGCGCAGCAACAGCCAAGGCTGTGGCGGTGCATGCCGCCGCCATTCAAACTTCATGAGCGCCCCCAAGGGAGGGCGAAAGTGCAGACATAGGGTGCTCCGTCACGCTGCAGTTCCACACGCACGCCACGCCCGGGGTGCGCGGGTTGATCGGAAGGCCAGGCCAGCCAGCGGCCGCCCTGGTAATACAGGACATTCATGGCGCTGACCCGCTCCAGCCGCTCGCGTCGTACCCAGTGTGGGGCCGTGGCGGCGTACAGGTCGGCCGAGCTTTCCAGCAGCAGGCGCTGCTCGCGGGCGTCCAGGCGCAGGCGCTGACGTTGCAGGCGCGAGCCGCCTTCGGCCTCGGGCAGGCCGGTAGTAGCGACCCACAGCAATTGCTTGCTTGCCGGTTGCCAGTCCAGCCAGCGGCTGGTCTGGGGCAGGCGCTGCTCATAGACGCGGCGCAGCACCGGGCTGTCGAAACGGCGCTCCAGGGCCAGGCAGAAATCCAGCACCGAGGTTTCCTGGGTAGTCACTTGCAGGCGTTCACGTACCTTGAGCCACCCGTTGACCAGCGCGGCGAGCATGATGCCGAGCAAGGCGGTCAGGGCCAGGGCGACCATCAGTTCGATCAGGGTCAGGCCGGCCTGGCGGTGTTTCATGGGTTGATTCTCGGATTTGATGCTTGCACTGAGCCCTTGCAGGAGCAGCCTTGTGCTGCGAAGAGGTCCGACCGACTGACAGAAGTCCATTGGGCACACTGGCCTCTTCGCAGCACAAGGCTGCTCCTACCGGAACCGCGGAGGATTGGCGAATTTTTCATGGGCGCTCCAGGAACACGGTGTATTGGCCCAGCGGCAGGCGCTGGTCGCGGTCGGCGTACAGCTGCAGCTCGCCACGGCGCAAGTCGCGCACGCCGGTGCGCCGCAGTTGCATTTGCCAATGGCACAACTGGCCGCCCTGGCCAAGTTCGCCGCCGACCTGATTGGCGGCGGGCCAGTACTGCTCGACGGCGAAGCGGGTTTGCAGCTCCCGCGCGCACAGCAGGCCCAGGCGGTGTTGCTGCAGGTTGTCCTGCACCATCAGGCGTTGGCGCAGCACCTGGCTGGTGATCACCGCCAGCACGGCGGCAATTGCCAGGGCCACGGTCACTTCCAGCAGGGTGAAACCGCGCTGTGCCTGCTTCATGGTGCTACCCGCAGGCCGTCGGCCCGGCTCCATGCCCACTGCTGGCTGCCATCGGCCCAGCGCCAGTACACGCTGCCCGGCTGCGACCAGCCGTGTGGCGTGAACAGCAGGCGCGGCTGTGGGCTGGCGGGCCAGTCCGGTTGCAGGCCCTTGGGCCAATCGCCGAGGGCAGTTGCTGCCACCACCCAGCCATTGCCCTCGCGCAGCACGAACTCGGGGCGCTGGTCATTCCAGCGCAGCCCGCGCAATTGCCCGGCATGCCGGGCAAGCGCAGCCTGGCTGCGGATTTCCGCAGCCAGCCGTTGCAGGGCCTGGTCGACACCGGCCTGGCCGCCAAGCCCGGCCACTGCCAGCCCGGTCATCAACCCGGCAATGGCCAGCACTACCAGCAACTCGATCAGGCTGAAGCCACGCTGACGGCGCACCCGTTACAGCGCCCAGTTACCCAGGTCGGCATCCTGCCCTTCGCCGCCCGGCAGCCCGTCAGCGCCCAGCGAGTAGACATCCACCCGCCCATGTTCGCCAGGCATGCGGTACTGGTAAGGGGTGCCCCACGGATCTGCCGGCAGGCGGCGCACATAGCCGTCACTGCGCCAGGCCCGTGGCAACGGCTCCTGGGCCGGCTTTTTCACCAGCGCGGCCAGGCCCTGTTCGCTGCTGGGGAAGCGCAGGTTGTCCAGCCGGTACATGTCCAGCGCCTGCTCCAGCGTGGCCAGGTCGGCCAGCACCTTCTGCTTCATGGCCTTGTCCTGGTTGCCCAGCACGCTGGGGGCGACCACGGCGATCAGCAGGCCGATGATGAAGATCACCACCATGATTTCCATGAGGGTGAACCCGCGCTGGCGATTACGTCGATGCTGCATGGCAATACTCCTTGTGTTCACAGTTGCAGGCCCTGGTTGAGTTGCATGATCGGCAGCAGCACCGCCAGCACGATGAACAGCACCACGGCGCCCATCACCAGAATCATCAGGGGTTCGAACAGCGCCATGGCGGTATCGACCTGGCGGGCAAAACCGCGCTCCTGGTCGTCGGCCACGCGCTCGAGCATGTCGGCCAGGGTGCCGCTGGCCTCGCCACTGCCGACCATGTTCACCAGCAGCGGCGGGAATTGCTGGCTGGCATCCAGCGCACGGTGCAGGCTGGTGCCGCCCTGCACCTGCTGGCGCACCTGCTCCATGGCCAGGCGGATGCGCCGGTTGCCGACGGTTTCGGTCGCCACTTGCAAGGCTTCGAGCAAGGCCACGCCGCTGCCACTGAGAATCGCCAGGCTGCGCGCCAGGCGTGCGCTTTCCAGCACCTGCAACAGGCTGCCGATGCGTGGCAGGCGCAGCAGCAGCTGGTCGCGGCGCAGGCACCAGTGCGGCTTGCGCAATAACCAGCCGCCCAGCACGCCGAGCATCAGCGCCAGCCCCAGCAACCAGGGCCCGGCGTGCACCAGCCCCTGGCTCAGGCCGATCAGCAGCGAGGTAATCAGCGGCAGGCTCTGCCCGGCATGGGCGAACTGCTCGGTGAGCTTGGGCACCACGAAGGTCATCAGGCCGACCACCACGGCCAGCGATACGCCCATCAGCACCGTGGGGTAGATCAACGCGGTTCGCGCCTTGTGCTGCTGGCGTTGTACCTGTTCCAGGTGATCGGCCAGGCGGGTCAGTACCTGGGCAAGGCGCCCGGAACGTTCGCCTGCCTCGACCAATGCGCAGTACAGGCCGGTAAACGGTGCACCCTGGCGCGCCAGGCTGCGGGCCAGGCCGAGGCCTTCGGCCAGCGAACCCCGCAGCGCCACCAGCACACTGTGCAGGGCCGGCTGACGCAACTGGCGCTCAAGTGTGGCCAAGGCATCCACCAAGGGGATGCCGGCACCGGTCAGAGTGGCCAGCTGACGCGTCAGCTCGCACAGCTGGGCCCGGCCAAGACGCTGACGGCGGGGTGGCCGGGTGCCGGACTCATGGCGCTGCAACTGCCGGGCAAACAGGCCCTGCTCGCGCAACAACTGGCGCGCATGGCGTTCACTGTCGGCCTGCAGGCTGGCCTTGTGGGGTTTGCCGGCGAGGTCGACGGCCTGGTAGCGATAGGTCGGCATGGCTCAGCCCTGCACCGCGCGTAGCACTTCGGCCAGGCTGGTCTCACCGCGCGCCAGGCAGTCGCTGGCCATCGCCACCAGGCTCTGGCGGCGGTCGGTCAGGTAATCCTGCATGGCCAGCTCACTGGCACCGGCGTACAGCAGGCCAACCAGCCCGGCGTCCAGTTCGATGAATTCGTACAAGCCCAGGCGCCCGACATAACCACTGCCCTGGCACTGCTCGCAGCCAACCGCATGGTAGCTGCTGCCCAGCGCTGCCAGCTCTGGCCACAGCTCCCGCTCGGCAGGCTGCAGCGGGTGGGCCACGGCGCAGCTGCACAAGCGCCGCACCAGGCGCTGGGCCAGTACCCCGCGCAGACATGAGGCGATCAGGAACGGTTCGATACCCATGTCGCGCAGGCGGGTCACCGCGCCCACGGCACTGTTGGTGTGCAGGGTGGACAGCACCAGGTGGCCGGTGAGGCTGGCTTGCACGGCGATCTGCGCGGTTTCCTGGTCGCGGATTTCGCCGAGCATGATCACGTCCGGGTCCTGGCGCAGGATGGCCCGCAGGCCGCTGGCGAAGGTCAGCCCGGCGCGCGGGTTGATGGCGGTCTGGCCAATCCCGGCGATGGCGTATTCCACCGGGTCCTCGACCGTGAGGATATTACGGCTGCCGTCATTGAGGCTGTTGAGGCTGGCGTACAGCGTGGTGGTCTTGCCCGAACCGGTCGGGCCGGTGGACAGCACGATGCCATTGGGGCGCGCCAGGCAGCTCCGCAGGCCCTGCAGCACAGCCGCCGGCATGCCCAGGTTGCTCAGCGCCAGCAGGCTGGCCTGCTTGTCCAGCACGCGCATCACCACCCGCTCGCCGTGGATACCGGGCAAGGTCGAAACCCGCACATCCACCTCGCGCCCTGCCGCGCGCAAGGTGATGCGACCGTCCTGGGGCTGGCGCTTTTCGGCGATATCCAGGCGCGCCATGACTTTGATCCGCGACACCAGCATGGCCGACAGCGCACGCGGCGGGCGCAGCACTTCGCGCAGGTGGCCATCGACTCGCAGGCGTACCACCAGGCTTTGTTCGAAGGTTTCTATATGGATGTCCGAAGCACGCAGGCGCAGGGCCTGGCCGAACAGGCCGTTGATCAGGCGGATCACCGGGGCTTCGTCGTCGCTTTCCAGCAGGTCTTCGATACGCGGCATCTCGCTCATCAGGCTGGCCAGGTCGACTTGGTCGCCAATGCCCTCGATCAAGGCTGCTGTGGCCGCATCGCCGCCCTGATACAGCTGCCCGAGGCGCTCGTCGAAGGCAGCCGGCTCCAGGTATTCGAGCGCGCAGGGCTGGCCATGCACGCGCAGCAGCTCCTGCAACTGGGCACTGTCGGCATCAGGGCGCAGCCACAGCTGCCAGCCCTGCTCGGTCGGGGCCATGGCTACCCCACTGTGGCGCGCCTGGCGATACGGCAGCATCACCAGTCACCGCCTTCCAGGCGCGCGCGGCTGGAGGGAAACACCTGCAGCAACGGCGTCCCTTGTGCCAGGTCCGGCAGTTGCAGCGGCGTGGTCTGCTGCAAGCTGCGGTACTTGTCTTCACTCAGCCCGGCCAGGCTCGGCCCGTCCCGCAGGATGCGCGGGCGGATGAACACCATCAGATTCTGCTTGGTGTTCTTGCTGGCATCGGAGCGGAACAGCCGGCCCAGGTAAGGAATATCGCCGAGCAAGGGCACACGCTGATTGCTGGTGCTCAGCTCGTCGCTGATCAGGCCACCGAGGATCACCAGGCCATTGTCCTCGACCATGACCTTGGTCTTGATCTCGCGCTTGTTGGTGATCACGTCGCTGGCGGCGCTGGATTCGGCAATCGATGACACCTCCTGGACGATGTCCAGGCGCACGCTGTTGTCGATGTTGATCTGCGGCTTGATGCGCAGCTTCACCCCGACTTCCTTGCGCTCGATGGTCTGGTACGGGTTGGCGTTGTTCTGGGTTACCGAGCCCGTGACAAAAGGCACTTCCTGACCGACCAGGATCGACGCCTCGGCGTTGTCCAGGGTCAGCAAGGTGGGCGTGGACAGCAGGTTGAAGCCGCTTTTGCCCTTTAGCGCATTGACCAGCATGGCGAAGTTGAAGCCGCCGCCAAAGTGACCAATACCTGCCGTGGCGCCGGCAGTGGTCGACAGCAGGTCGCCCAGCGCCTCGCTGTCACCACTGGCGGCAGCCCCGGCGATGTTGGCGATGTTCACCCCGTTGCTGCCGAAGTTGACGATGCCGGCGCCGAACTTTTCATCGGCGAACAGCCATTGCACACCGAGCTCCTGGGCGCTGCTGTCCGATACCTCGGCAATGATCGCCTCGACCACCACCTGGGCACGGCGGATATCCAGTTGCTCGACGATATCGCGGTAGGCAGCCAGCTCGCTGTCCGGGCCGACCATGACCACGGCATTGGTGCCTTCTTCGTACTCCAGGCGGATACCCGAGTCACTGGCCACCGCCAGCGGCTGGTCCTTGCCCTGGCCTTCGCCACCGCCATTGGCCGCGCCTTCGCCGGGCACCGCGCCTTCCTGGCTGAGCCCGCGCAGCACCTTGACCACTTCACCGGCATTGGCGTGGCGCAGGTAGATGACCTGGGTACGGGTGCCGGCGGCTTCGCTGGGGCGTTCCAGCTGATGCAGCAGGCTGGCAATGCGGTCAAGGTTGCTGCGCCAGTCGGTGACCACCAACTGGTGCGCCGCCGGGTAGGGCGTGATCACGCCCACCCGCGGGTCGATCAGCGGCTTGAGGATGCCCAGCACCTGTTCGCTGGCGGCATTGCGTACATTGAAAACCCGGGTGGCCACACTGTCGCTGCCCGCGCCCTGCCCTGCGCCGGTCTCCACCGGCACCGGCTCCAGCCGCGCGACCTGGTCAGGGACGATCTTCACGCTGCCGTTGGGCAGGTCGACGGCGGCATAGCCCTGGGCGCGCAGTTGCGCCAGGAAGATGTCGTAGATGGCATCGGCGTCGTGCAGGTCGACCGTGCGCACGGTGACCTTGCCTTTGACCCGCGGGTCGACGATGAAGGTAGTGCCGGTGATGCGCGACACGCTGTCGATGAACTCGCCGAGTTCGGTGTCGACGAAGTTCACCTCGTACATCGGCGTGCCGTTTTCATCGAACGTAGGCTCCTCGGCACTCACCCCCGGCACGGCCAGGACCAGGGCCAGGCTCAGCGCAGCCGCCATGCAGTATCTAACAGGCATCGTTCATCCTTGGCGCTTGAAGCCGGTCACGGCAGGGCGTGGCGGCCAGGGCAGGCGTTCACGCCGCCCCTGGTTGTTGAAGATCAGGCCATCGCCATCGATGTCCTGCAGCACGATTCCTGGCGCCAGGCGCTGGCCGCGGGCCAGGGTGCGCACCTGCTCGCCATACCGCAGCACCACCACGCTGGAGCTCAGGGGGTGAGCCTTGAGGCCACCGAGGTAGTGCAGCGGCAGGCGGGTAATGGCGATGCTGCCGTCGTCGACCGGCACCTGCCAGTGACCGACCATCAGCCCCGCTAGCGGGCTGTTCACCCTTGCTGGCGCCGTGGCCGGCTGCGGCTGGCGGCTCAGTTGCAGCACGCATTGGGCGGCCAGCCAGCCGGCCAGGGCCAGGCCAGCGCCGGTGAACAGGCGCGAGGCAACTATCACGAGGCCAACTGCCGTGGATGCCAGCCCGGGTGGCCCTGCACGTAACGCACGTCGGGCAGTTGCAGGGCGGCCAGTTGCCAGTCGCCAGGCTGCCGAGCCAGCCAGGCCTCGACCCGCTGCCAAAGCGGTTCGCCGGCCTGGGTTTCGAACTGCAGGCCAAATGTGCGGCACAGCCCTTGTACCGGTTCCAGGCCGGTGATGCGCTTGCCTTGCGGGCTGTAACTGACATGCCAGGCCTGGCCCTGCCAGCGTGGCAGGTCCTGGCTGTTGTCCAGCAGCAGCGGGTCGCCGAACAGTTGCTCTGCGGCGTTTTCCAGTACTTGTTCCACCTGCCGGGCCGGCGCTTCGACTACAGGTGCCGGGTAGCCACCGGTCAGACTTATCAGGTGTTCGCGGGTGATGCTTGCCCCTGCCGGCAGCGGATAGTCATAACGCAGGCCCGGCAGCAAGACGGGCATGCTGCTGTCGTCAGCCAAGGCTTGATGCAGCAAGCGGTCCCAGCTGCCGCCACGGGTATCGCGGCGCCACAAGGCCTGCGGCGCACGGGCCAAAGGCTGGTCGAGCCAGGCCGCGTGGCCGGCCCGTTGTTGCCGTAATTTCGCCTGCAATTGCCCGACACGTAACAGGGCGGCAGGTGCCAGCTGTTGTTCGAAAGCCGGGAAGAAACGCCCGTCGAACTGCCATAGCCCAGCGACGCGCTGACAGCGCAGGCGGAACGCGCCACTGCCCCGGCAGCCGGCGAACAGCACCGGCACACGGCGCCCGCTGGCCTGGGTGACCGCCACCGGTGCCGGCCACAAGTCCTGACCACGGGCGCACAGCAGGACGTCGATCTGTGCTACCCGCTCGGCCAGCCACAGGCCGGGGCCGGTACCGACATCAGCCATGGCCACTACCAGGTCGGCCTCGCGCCGGGCCTGTTCGAACACCGGCTGCAGCGACTGGTACCACTGTTTCAGGGAGGCTTTCTGGTCCTGTGCGTAAGGGTCGGTGACACCGACCACGGCAATACGGGCGCCGCCGCGCTCGAAGATGTGCAAGGTTTCTACACCCAGCGCCTGGCGTTGCGCATCTGCCAGCCCGGCGCCCAGGGTGATGGGGCCAGCCTGGCGATACAGGCCGGGGCTGCGTTGTGGCCACAGCACGCGTTCGTCGCTGCTGACCCGCACCTCGCTGCCCAGCAGCTGGCTGCCCTGCACCCCGCTTTCGCCTTGGGTCAGGTAGGCCAGGCCACTGCCGTTCCAGCCCTGCCCGTTCTCCAGGGTCAGGCTGTTGCCTGCCCCCGCCTCGCCGCGCAATTGCTCCAGCAACGCGGCCAGCACCGCATAACCGCCCAGTTGGGCAGACGCTGCCTGGCCGGCATCGAGCAAGGGTGCCAGTTGTGGGTAGGCGACGCTGGCGCTGCTGCCGGTCATCCACGGCGCACGGCCCAGGTGGCTGACCGGCCCCAGGCGGGTGGCCGGCACCACAGCCTGGCCAGGCTGGCGGGCATCAAGGGTATCGGCCACATACAGCAGGTCGAGGTGGGCGTGACCGTCCTGCTGCCCAGGCAAGGCGGAACAGGCGCCAAGCAGCGGTGCCAGGGCACCGACACCCATCCAGCCAATCACTTCGCGCCTGTGCACACTGCTTGCCATCGAACCCGCCATCCTTATCCACGCTCATTCAGGGCTCCGGATGTTGCGGCGTTGGCATTACAGTTTGATGGCAGAAATCCGACAGCAATTCCAAATTGGTCTGTAGGCCACGGATCTAAGAACCGGTAGTTTTAAAAGCTCGTTAACATTTCTGCCAATGAATCATCACACTAGCGCTCTAAAGTCGCGGTTTCCTCCAACTCAGCCACAACAAGGACACCCTGATGAGTCGAGATACCGGCGACAACCTGGACCGGAACCAAAGCGGCAACCTGCCGATGGCCAACGTCATGGACGCCTACCTGAGCCGCCGTAGCGTGATGCGCGGCAGCCTGGGCGCCGCCATCGCCATGATTGCCGGTACCGGCCTGACAGGCTGCTTCGACGGTGGTGGCTCCGATCATGATGATCCGGTCACCGAACCACCGGTGACCGAGCCGCCAGTCACCGAGCCGGAAGTGCCGAAGCTGGCGCTGGGCTTCCAGTCCATCCCCGGCTCGCGCACCGACGCCTGCGTCGTTGCCGCCGGCTACAGCGCCTATGTGCTGGCCCCGTGGGGCACACCGATCAACAGCAATGGCAGCCCATGGAAGTCCGACGGCAGCAACACCTCCACCGACCAGGCCAACGCCATGGGCATGCACCATGACGGCATGCATTTCTTCCCTATCAACGGCAGCTCGGAAGACGGCCTGCTGGCGATCAACTTCGAATACATCGACGCCGCCGCCTTGCACCCGGCCGGCCCCACCACCGATGTCAACGGTAAGCGCCCGGTGGAAGAAGTACGCAAGGAAATCAACGCCCACGGCGCTGGCGTGGTGCGCCTGCAGAAAGTCGGCGGCCGCTGGCAGGTAGTCGACAACGACCCGCTCAACCGCCGCTTCACCACCGCCTCGCGCATGGAGATCACCGGCCCGCTGCGTGGCACCGAGCACGTCAAGACCAAGTACTCCAGCGCCGGCACCCACTGCCGTGGCACCAACAACAACTGCGGCAACGGCTACACCCCGTGGGGCACCTACCTGACCTGCGAAGAGAACTGGCCTGGCATCTTCGTCAACAAGGGCACCCGCCCCGAAGACCAGCGCCGCATCGGCGTGGGCACTTCCAGCGGCCAGTACAAGTGGGAAAGCGCTGCCGGTGACAGCAGCGAAGTGGCCGACGAATTCGCCCGTTTCGACGTGACCGTGAAAGGCGCCAGCGCCACCGACGACTACCGTAACGAAGCCAGCACCTACGGCTACATCGTCGAGATCGACCCGTACAACAGCAGCACCTTGGCCACCAAGCGCACAGCCATGGGCCGCTTCCGGCACGAGGGCTGCTGCCCTGGCCTGCCGGTCGCCGGCAAGCCGCTGGTGTGGTACATGGGCGACGATTCGAACAACGAGTACCTGTACAAGTGGGTATCCACTGCCGTTTGGGACGCCGCCGACGCCAGCCCGGCCGACCGCCTGGCCACCGGTGCCAAATACCTGGACCAGGGCAAGCTGTACGTGGCCCGCTTCAATGCCGACGGCACCGGCGTCTGGCTGCTGCTGGACGTGACCACCGCCACCACCGCCGGCAGCACCCTCGGCGCGCTGTATGGCGACCTTCCCGGCATCATCCTCAACACCCGTGGCGCTGGCGATGCCGTGGGCGCCACGCCGATGGACCGGCCGGAATGGACCGCAGTCAATCCGCTGAATGGCGACGTATACCTGACCCTGACCAACAACAGCGCGCGCACCCCGGAAAAAGTCGATGCAGCCAACCCGCGCGGCCCGAACCGTCACGGCCACATCATCCGCTGGCACGACAGCGACGACCAGCTGAGCTTCAGCTGGGACATCTTCGTGTTCGGCGCCAACGCAGCCGGCACCGCCGACATCAACCGCTCGGGCCTGACCGAACTGAACCAGTTCGCCAGCCCGGATGGCATGAGCTTCGATAGCCGTGGTGTGCTGTGGTTCGAGACCGACAACGGCGAAACCACCCTCACCGACTACACCAACGACCAGTTGCTGGCGGTAATCCCCACCGACCTGGTGGATGCCAGCGGCAAGCAGGTGCCGGTGAACGCGCAGAACCAGGTGGACCTGCGCCGCTTCTTCGTCGGGCCGAATGATTGCGAGGTGACGGGGATTGCGTTTACCCCGGACAACAAGACCTTGTTCGTGAACATTCAGCACCCGGGGAACTGGCCGTATACCGACAAGGCTACCGATGCTACGCCAGCTGGGGCCACGGTGCGGCCGCGGGCTTCGACGGTGGTGATACAGCGGGATGATGGTGGGGAGATCGGCACGGCCTGATTTACCAGGCCGCCATTCAGTGGTCGACCGGATTCGAACACCGGTCGTCCATGACCGATCTGGGTAGATTTCCTGATTCAACCCCGCAATCCGGAGCACTAGCGTTGTTGCTCACAAAGCGTATCGAGAGAATGCCCGGATGAGCCGAGACACCACTGATAACCACGACAGAAATCCCAGCCGCAATCCTTCCCTACACGATGTTACCGACGCCTGTTTGATCAAGAATCAAAGAATCCCTGCCGGCGACACAGCTGCCGCCATGGTTGTCGCCATGGGCAAGGGCAGCTGCCTGCGCCAGCCTGACGCCCCTGAGCTAACGGTGCGACCTGCGCCCACCCTGGGCTTCGAATCCATCAACGGCTCGCGTACCGACGGTTGCAGCGTCCCGCCGGGATACACCGCCCATGTTCTGGCGCCCTGGGGCACGCCGCTCAATGAGTTATCACGCCCATGGCGGCAGGATGGCAGCAACACATCCGTCGACCAGGCCAATGCGATGGGCATGCACCACGACGGCATGCACTTTTTTCCCCTCGACGGCAGCTCCAGTGACGGCCTGCTTGCGATCAACTTCGAATTCATCGACCCCCAAGCCTTGCACCCGAATGGCCCTACCACCGACGCTATTGCAAACCGCCCGCCCGAGGAAGTTCGCAAGGAGATCAACGCCCACGGAGCTGGCGTGGTCCGCGTTAAAAAAGTCGCTGGCCGTTGGCAAGTGGTTGAGAACGACCCGCTCAACCGCCGCTTTACAAGCGCCACAGTTATGGAGCTCGCCGGCCCCCTGCGTGGCACCGACCATGTTAAGACCAGATTTTCGCCCACAGGCACTCATTGTCGGGGCACCAATAACAACTGCGGCAACGGCTACACCCCCTGGGGCACTTACCTGAGCGGTGAAGAGAATTGGCCACGCTATTTCGTCAATAAAGCCACGCTGCCAAGCGATCAGGCACGCCTTGGGGTGCGCGCCACGAATAGTGAATACAGCTGGGAGAGTGCTGCCGGTGCCCCTTGTGAAGTAGATGACGAGTTTGCCCGTTTCGACGTTACCCCGACCGGTCCCAGCGCCACCGATGACTACCGCAACGAAGCCAGCACCTACGGTTATATTGTCGAGATCGACCCGTTCAGCGCTACTACCCGCGCCGTGAAACGTACTGCCATGGGCCGCTTTCGACATGAAGGCTGCGGCCCCGGCCGGGCTGTAGCCGGCAAACCGCTGGTCTGGTACATGGGCGACGACTCCAATAATGAATATTTGTACAAATTCGTTTCTGACGCCCTTTGGGACGCAGACGATGCCCACCCGGCTGATCGCCTGGCTACCGGAGACAAATACCTGGACAGCGGCAGTTTGTACGCCGCCCGTTTCGATGCTGACGGCAAGGGTGAATGGCTATTGCTGGACGTCGGCACGGCGACTACGGACGGGAGCACCTTGGGTGCCCTGTATGGTGACCTGCCAGGCATCCTGCTCAATACCCGCGGTGCCGGTGATGCCGTGGGCGCGACGCCAATGGACCGGCCGGAATGGACCGCTGTGAACCCGCTGAATGGCGATGCTTACGTGACGCTGACCAATAACAAGGTGCGTCCGCCGGAAAAAGTCGACGCAGCCAACCCTCGCGGCCCCAACCGCCACGGCCAGATCATTCGCTGGCGAGAGTGTGAAGGCCAGCCAACCTTCAGTTGGGACATTTTCGTATTCGGGGCCAATGCGGCGGGCACGACTGACATCAATCGTTCGGGCCTGACCGAGGCCAATCAGTTTGCCTGCCCTGACGGCATGAAATTCGATAGTCGCGGTGTGCTGTGGTTCGAGACGGATAGCCGCGAGAGCACAGTCACCGAATACACCAACGATCAGTTACTGGCAGTAATTCCCACTCATCTGATTGACACGCATGGCATGCAGGTCCCGGTAAATGCCAAGAACCAGGTAGATCTACGGCGCTTTTTTGTTGGGCCTAACGGCTGTGAAGTAACTGGCATCGCGTTCACGCCTGACAATAAAACGATTTTCGTCAACATCTCGCACCCCGATAACTGGCCCTGCAGCGAAATCGCAACTGACATCCCCCCAGCTGGGGTCAAAGTGCGGCCACGGTCCTCGACTGTGGTGATTCAGCGAGAAGATGGTGGGGAGATCGGTACTGCCTGATCGACCTGTGCGCGGGGGGGGGGGCGCTTTGCGGCTCTTTTCGGGGCAAGGCCTTGACTGGGATTGCCCGCGAACAGGCCGCAAAGCAGCCCCGCCCCCTACCAACCCATCGGCTCCCTGCTGCGAACCCGCACCTGCTGCGCCGGCACCCGTGCATGCCATTGCACCACCCCGAGCGCTTCGACCTGGAACTCGCTGCGAATCACCCGCCCCTCCTCCTCGAACGACAGCTGCAACAGAAAATGCCCGCTGTTGAGCAACAAGCCTTCGCTCAACCGTTCAAACGTTTCATCATCCACCGCCCCCAGCGCCTGGCGCAGCGCTGCGGCATCCACATAGCCCGACGCCGGCCGGCCACTGACGATGCGGCTGAGCAATGAACGCGAGTAGCGCCCTTCGTACAGCGCGTCCAGCAGTGGCAGATGCTCCAGCCCCAGGGCATTGGCATTCAGCCGCCAGCCGCTGGTCTGCGGCAACGCACACAGCATCGGGTAACGGGCCTGGCGAGTAGCATCCGGCTCCAGCAACAGGTTCAGTTCGCTGGTGTCGAGCATCGGCTGGTTGGCCGCCAGTCGCGGCGGTTGCTGGCGCAGGTACTGGGC
>NZ_JABMCW010000480.1:0-3145 GCF_013179705.1 Pseudomonas sp. CM25
AGCTTGGCGCCAGCAGGATGATCGACATCACCATGCCCAGCGACTGCGCCCAGTCAGGCAGGGCGGTGTAGTGCAGGTGGTGCGGGCCGGCCCAGATGTACAGAGTGATCAGCGCCCAGAAGTGCACGATCGACAGCCGATACGAGTAGATCGGCCGCTCGGCCTGTTTGGGCACGAAGTAGTACATCATCCCCAGGAAACCGGTGGTCAGGAAGAAGCCCACCGCGTTGTGGCCGTACCACCACTGGATCATCGCGTCGGTGGCGCCGGCGTAGGCCGAATATGACTTGAACAGGCTTACCGGCAGCGAGATGTGGTTGACGATGTGCAGCATCGCGGTGACCACGATGAAGGCACCGTAGAACCAGTTGCCGACATAGATGTGCTTGGTCTTGCGCTTGACGATGGTGCCGAAGAACACCAGCCCGTAGGTGACCCAGACGATGGCCAGCAGGATTGCCAGCGGCCATTCGAGCTCGGCGTATTCCTTGGTGGTGGTGTAGCCCATCGGCAGGGTGATCAGTGCGCCGACGATCACTGCCTGCCAGCCCCAGAAGGTGAAGGCGGCCATGCTGTCGGAGATCAGCCGGGTCTGGCAGGTGCGCTGCACCACGTAGTAGCTGGTGCCGAACAGCGCACAGCCGCCGAAGGCGAAGATCACCAGGTTGGTGTGCAGCGGGCGCAGGCGGCCGAAGCTGGTCCAGGGCAGGTCCAGGTTCAGTTGCGGCCACACCAGCTGCGAGGCGATGAAGACGCCGAGGCCCATGCCAAGGATCCCCCAGACCACCGTCATGATGGCGAACTGGCGGACGACCTTATAGTTATAAGCAGTCGGACTGATTGCTGTGCTCATTCTAAGGTTCCACGGTTTTGATGTTCTTGTTGGTCGAAAAATCGGCGCCAGTATTGATAACCACCGCGGTTACCGCAACGCAACTTTGGTACGCCGACCCGTGTCCGGGCCCGTTCACTGATGTCCCGCAGCGATCGGGTCTGAACGATTGTACACAAATAAATATTTGTAATGTGTACCGTTTTTCATATTTTTCTGATCGATCGGTCAGGCTTTTATCGGGGCGGCGACAGGCCATGCGCCGCGTCTGCGTCGGCCCTTTTGGAGCGACGCCCGCTGAGGCAACAAGCTTAGTTGTGTTCGGAGGGGGTGCAAGGGAGGGTATGTGGCGGGCAAGAGCGGGGACCGCTTTGCGACCCTATCGCCGGCAAGCCAGCTCCCACAGGATTTCACAACGCTGAAGTCTTGCGCTGTACCTGTGGGAGCTGGCTTGCCGGCGATGGGCTGCAAAGCAGCCCCCGGGTGTTACTGGGCGGTGAGGTTTTCAGGCTCCTGCGACAGGCTGTACACATAAGCCGCCAACAGATGCACTTTGTCATTACCCTGGATCTCGGCCTGCGCCGGCATCTGCCCCTGGCGACCATAGCGAATGGTCTGCTGCAGCTGCGCAAAGCTCGAACCATAGATGAACGCCTGCGGATGAGTCAGGTCCGGCGCCCCCATGGCCGCTGTACCTTTCCCTTCCGGCCCGTGGCAGGCCACGCAGTTGGCGGCGAAAACCTCCTTGCCCTTGGCCGCGTCGGCCTTGATCCCTTCCGGCAGGCTGCGGCCATCGAGGTTGGTCAGCACGAACGCAGCCACATCCGCCACGCCCTGCTCGCCGATCACTTGCGCCCAGGCCGGCATCACACCGTGGCGGCCGTTCATGATCGAAGCCTTGATGGTTTCCGGCTCGCCACCCCAACGCCAGTCCTTGTCGGTGAGGTTGGGGAAGCCATAGGCACCCTTGGCGTCCGAGCCATGGCACACCGAACAGTTCGATGCGAACAGGCGCCCGCCCATCTTCAGCGCTTGCGGGTCCTTGGCCACTTCCTCGACTGGCATGGCGGCGTACCTGGCGAAGATCGGGCCGAACCTGGCATCCGCCTTGTCCATTTCCTTTTGCCATTCGTTGACGCCGGTCCAGCCGTTTTCATAGCCCGGCAGGATACCTTTCCAGTTGCCCAGGCCCGGGTAGAGGATCAGGTAGCCGACCGAGAACACCAGGGTGCCGACGAACAGCCAGAACCACCACTTGGGCAGCGGGTTGTCGTATTCCTCGATGCCGTCAAAGCTGTGGCCCATGGTCTGGTCGGTGGTGTTGTTGCTCTGGCCCTTGCGGGTCGACAGCAACAGCCAGGTCAGGCCGATCAGGCTGCCGATGGTCAGTACGCTGATGTACGTACTCCAGAAGGTGGTCATTGCCCATTACTCCTAACGGCAGTCTTGGCAGGTTCCTGCCCGGCAGCGGGCAGGCGGTCGTCGTCGAAGGGCAGCAGGCGCGCTTCGGCGAAATCACGGTCGCGGCGGCGGTTGAATACCCACAGGCTGAGGCCGATGAAGGCGATCATCACCACCAGGGTGCCCAGACCGCGGATCATGCCGATGTCCATTTCCATCGCAGTCACCTCTTGTTCTTGATCGCGGTGCCGAGCACCTGCAGGTAGGCGACCAGGGCATCCATCTCGGTCTTGCCCTTGACCGCCTCGCGGGCCCCGGCAATGTCTTCGTCGGTGTACGGCACGCCGAGGGTGCGCAGGGTGCGCATCTTGGTGTCGGTGTGGCTGTTGTCGACCTGCTCGGCCACCAGCCACGGGTACGACGGCATCTTCGACTCCGGTACCACGTTGCGCGGGTTGTACAGGTGCGCGCGGTGCCAGTCGTCCGAGTAGCGGCCACCGACCCTGGCCAGGTCCGGCCCGGTGCGTTTGGAGCCCCACAGGAACGGGTGGTCCCACACGCTCTCGCCGGCCACCGAGTAGTGGCCGTAGCGTTCGGTTTCGGCGCGGAACGGGCGGATCATCTGCGAGTGGCAGCCCACGCAGCCTTCGCGGATGTAGATGTCGCGGCCTTCCAGTTGCAGCGCCGTGTAGGGCTTCATGCCCTCCACCGGCTTGTTGGTCACATCCTGGAAGAACAGCGGGACGATCTGGGTCAGGCCGCCGATACTGACGGCGAACACCATCAGCAGGGCCAGCAGGCCGACGTTTTTCTCGATGACTTCATGTTTCATCAGGCAGGTCTCCTCAAGCCAGCTGGGCGTTCGCAGGGGCGATATCGAGCGCCGGCGAACGGACGGTGCGCCAGGTGTTC
>NZ_JABMCW010000481.1:0-3145 GCF_013179705.1 Pseudomonas sp. CM25
TGAAACCCAGGTCGCGCATCAGGTTCTTGATGATCCGCCGCATCGTCGAAAAGTCGTCAACGATGAGGATTTTCATATCTTTGTTCAAGTAGACCTCCAAGCAGTCTCGAACGCGCTCGGCTGCGAGCGCGCATTCAATCAATCCGGTACAACGTAGAAAACGACTGCAACGACAACGGGCTCAACGCGCCCGCCATTCCCCAAGGCGGCTGCGCAGGCGCGCAGCACACTGGCTGTGCAACTGGCTGACCCGCGACTCGCTGACCCCAAGCACCTCACCGATTTCCTTGAGGTTCAGCTCTTCGTCGTAGTACAGCGCCAGCACCAGGCGCTCACGCTCCGGCAGGTTGGCGATGGCCTCGGTCAGGGCTACCTGGAAGCGCTCGTCCTCCAGGCCGCGGGCAGGTTCGACCTGGCCGCTGGCGCCATCCTCATGCAGCCCTTCGTGCTCGCCGTCCTGCAACAGGTCGTCAAAGCTGAACAGGCGGCTGCCCAGGGTATCGTTCAAGATCCCGTAGTAATCATCGAGACTCAATTGAAGTTCGGCAGCAACTTCATGATCTTTAGCGTCACGGCCAGTTCTGGCTTCGACTGCGCGCATCGCGTCACTGACCATGCGGGTGTTGCGGTGCACCGAGCGCGGTGCCCAGTCGCCCTTGCGCACTTCGTCCAGCATCGCGCCGCGGATGCGGATACCGGCGTAGGTTTCAAAGCTGGCGCCCTTGCTGGCGTCGTACTTGTTGGCCACTTCCAGCAGGCCGATCATGCCGGCCTGGATCAGGTCCTCGACCTGCACGTTGGCCGGCAGCCGCGCCAGCAGGTGGTAGGCGATGCGCTTGACCAGCGGCGCGTAGCGTTCTATCAGCTCGTACTGGGCGTCTTTCGACGCCCGGCTGTACATCTTGAAGCCACTCGCGTTCATAGCACGGGTCCCGCGCTGGTGGGTTGCACCAGACGCTCGACGAAGAACTCCAGGTGGCCGCGCGGGTTGGCCGGCAGCGGCCAGCTGTCGACCTTCTGCGCAATCGCCTTGAAGGCTAGCGCGCACTTGGAGCGAGGGAAGGCTTCGTAGACTGCACGCTGCTTCTGCACCGCCTTGCGCACACACTCGTCGTACGGCACGGCGCCCACGTACTGCAGGGCAACGTCAAGGAAGCGGTCGGTGACCTTGGTCAGCTTGGCAAACAGGTTGCGCCCTTCCTGCGGGCTCTGCGCCATGTTGGCCAGCACGCGGAAACGGTTCATGCCGTAGTCGCGGTTCAGCAGTTTGATCAGGGCGTAGGCATCGGTGATCGAGGTCGGTTCGTCACACACCACCAGCAGCACTTCCTGCGCCGCGCGGACAAAGCTCACCACCGAGTCGCCAATGCCCGCAGCGGTGTCGATCACCAGCACGTCGAGGTTGTCGCCGACGTCGCTGAACGCCTGGATCAGCCCGGCATGCTGGGCCGGGGCCAGGTGCACCATGCTCTGCGTGCCCGAGGCCGCCGGCACGATGCGCACGCCGCCGGGGCCCTGCAGCATCACATCGCGCAGCTCGCAGCGCCCCTCGATGACATCGGCCAGGGTACGTTTGGGAGTCAGGCCCAGCAACACGTCGACATTGGCCAGGCCCAGGTCGGCGTCGAGCAGCATGACCCTGCGGCCAAGCTCGGCCAGCGCCAGGGACAAGTTCACTGAAACGTTAGTCTTGCCGACGCCACCTTTACCACCGGTCACGGCGATCACCTGTACAGGATGCATGCTACCCATGTCTGTTCTTTACCTTGTCTCGCTGGGACTCAGGCCACACGTAGGGCAATTCTGCGTACCCCTTGGTATAGCGACTTTGCACACGCTTCATGGTCAACCCGCTCGCCGTGGGTTGTGATAGAGATCAGCGAACATGTCGGCCATGGCCTCTTCACTGGGCTCGTCCTGCTGCTGCACATTGACTGCCCGGGTCACCAGCTGGTGCCCACGTGGCAAGTGCAGGTCGTCTGGAATGCGCGGGCCATCGGTGAGATAGGCCACGGGCAGTTCATGACTGATGGCAAGGCTCAGCACATCGCCAAGGCTTGCCGATTCATCGAGTTTGGTCAGGATGCAGCCGGCCAGGCCACAGCGCTTGTAGCTGTGATAGGCGGCGGTCAGCACCTGCTTCTGGCTGGTGGTGGCCAGTACCAGGTAATTCTTTGCGGCAATGCCACGCCCGGCCAAGGTTTCCAGTTGCATGCGCAGGGCCGGGTCGCTGGCCTGCAGGCCGGCGGTATCGATCAGCACCACGCGCTTGCGCAGCAGCGGCTCCAGCGCCGCAGCCAGCGACTGGCCCGGGTCGACGTAGGTCACCGGCACGTTGAGGATGCGACCCAGGGTCTTGAGCTGCTCCTGGGCACCGATGCGGAAGCTGTCCATACTCACCAGCGCCAGGTTCTGCGCGCCGTACTTGAGCACGTAGCGGGCGGCC
Organism: Pseudomonas sp. CM25; assembly: GCF_013179705.1. Taxonomy (NCBI): domain Bacteria; kingdom Pseudomonadati; phylum Pseudomonadota; class Gammaproteobacteria; order Pseudomonadales; family Pseudomonadaceae; genus Pseudomonas; species Pseudomonas sp. CM25. The sequence continues at coordinate 2,447 of NZ_JABMCW010000481.1, forward strand.
AGCTTGGCCAGGGTGGTGGTCTTGCCCATGCCGGCCGGGCCGACCACGGCAATCACCCCGCCCTCTTCGATCGGCTCGATTTCGGGAATGTCGATCATCCGCGCCAGGTGCGCCAGCAGCATGCGCCAGGCCTGGCGTGGTTCTTCGATTTCGGCGGTCAGGTCCAGCAGCTCACGGGCGATCGGCCCGGACAGGCCGATGCGCTGCAGGCGGCGCCAGAGGTTGGCCTGCTGCGGCTTGCTGCCCTGCAACTGAGTCCAGGCCAGGGAGCCGAGCTGCACTTCCAGCAGCTCGCGCAGGCCCGACAGCTCGGAGCGCATGGCATCGAACAGGCGCGGGTCGACTGGTGCCGCGGCCGGGGCGGCAGCCGCCTCGGGGGTGTCAACGTGGGGCTCGACCAGCGGTTCGGCGGCCGTCAGCGACTGCCCGGCAAACAATTGGCGGTTGTTGTCGCTGCTGTCCTGGCGGTGGTCCAGCTCGGCCTGGGCAGTGGCGATGCGCGTGTGGGTTTTGCGCAGCTCTTCTTCCAGCTCGGCGTTGGGCACGCGCGGGGCCAGGGCGGACAGCTTGTAGTCCAGCGCGGCCGTCAGTTCGACACCACCGGCAATGCGGCGGTTGCCAATGATCGCGGCATCGGCGCCCAGCTCATCACGGACCAGTTTCATGGCCTGACGCATATCGGCGGCGAAAAATCGCTTA
>NZ_JABMCW010000482.1:0-3132 GCF_013179705.1 Pseudomonas sp. CM25
TCGCCGGCAAGCCAGCTCCCACAGGATCATCACCGGCCTCAGGCCTGTGCAGTCTCTGTGGGAGCTGGCTTGCCGGCGATGGGCTGCGCAGCGGCCCCGGGTTATCAGGCGATGTTCTGCTCGGCCGACCAGCTGGCATACCAGCTGCGGAACAGCGCGTACTGCTGCTCGGCATAGTTGCGCTGGGCGTCGGTCAGTGCGTCGGTTTCGTTGAAGTGCAGGCCGTACTCGCGGTCGCCGTTCAGCACCATCAGGTGCTTGTAGTACAGCACCAGGTCGCAGCCTTCATCGAACGACGACAGCACCGCCAGCGCCGCTTCCAGCTCGCGTGCCAGGCGGCGGGCCTTGGCATCGCCCTTGGCCGCCTGCTTGCTCAGGCTCACCAGCTGCAGCACTTCGCGCGGCAGGGCGTTGCCGATGCCGGTGATGGCGCCGGTGGCGTTGCAGTTGACGAAGCCATGCACCACCTGCGTGTCGACGCCGACCATCAGGGTCACGTCGTCATCCTTGGAGGTAATGTGCTCGGCGGCATAACGCAGGTCGGCGCCACCGCCAAATTCCTTGAAGCCGATCAGGTTGGGGAACGCGCTGCGCAACTCGAAGAACAGGTCGGCGCGGGTGGCAAAGCCGTAGTAAGGGCTGTTGTAGATCACCGCCGGCAGCTTCGGCGCGGCAGCGAGAATGGCCGAGAAGTGGTGTTTCTGGGCGATCAGCGAGGCACCGCGGCTGAGCACGCGGGGGATGACCATCAGGCCGGCGGCGCCTACCTTGGCGGCGTGGGCAGCATGGGCCACGGCCTCGCGGGTGTTCACCGCGCCGGTGCCGACGATGGTCGGGATGCCGGCGGCCACCAGGCGCGCCACGCCTTCCTGGCGCTCGGCTTCGGTCAGTAGCGGCCAGTCGCCCATCGAGCCGCAGTAGACCACGGCGCTCATGCCGGCTTCGATCAATTCGCGGCCTTTGCGCACCAGGGCGTCGAAGTCCGGCTTGCGCTCGGCGGTGCAAGGGGTCATCAGGGCGGGCATGGTGCCGGTGAAGATGTTGTTAGTCATTGATGTAGCTCCTGGCGGTATTCAGTCGGGATAAAAGCGGGGTCAGATGCCCCAGGCGAACGGGTCCTGTTCGTCGATCAGCAAGGTGCTGTCGGCGGTCATGTAGGCGCGGCCTGTGATGAACGGGCGAATGCGTTCGCCGTCGCGCTCGTAGCGGCCATGGAACTGGCTGCCGGTGATGCTGGCCTGCACCCAGGTCTGGCCTTCGTCCAGCTTGCCGTCGGCAGCCAGGCAGGCCAGCTTGGCGCTGGTGCCAGTGCCACAGGGCGAGCGGTCGTAGGCCTTGCCGGGGCACATCACGAAATTGCGGCTGTCGGCGTTGGCGTCGTCGGCGAACAGCTCGACATGGTCGATGGGGCCACCGTTTTCACCGGTGATGCCCTGGGCTTCGAGGGCCTTGAGCATTGCCCAGGTGTATTCGGTCAGCGCCTCGCGGTTGCCCAGTTCGATGCGCTGGCCGTGGTCGGATACCAGGAAGAACCAGTTGCCGCCCCAGGCGATGTCGCCGCGCACCACGCCATGGCCGGGCACCTCCACCGCCACTTGTTGGCGGTAGCGGTAGGAGGGCACGTTGCCGACGGTGATGGCGCCGTCTTCATGCAGGGTGGCACTGACCTGGCCGACCGGCGTGTCGATCTTGTGCACGCCAGGTTCGATCAGGCCCAGGTGCTGCAGCGAGGCGACCAGGCCGATGGTGCCGTGGCCGCACATGTTCAGGTAGCCGGCGTTGTTGAAGAAGATCACCCCGCAGGTGGCGTCGGGTGATACCGGTGGGCAGTACAGTGCGCCGACCAGTACATCGTTGCCGCGTGGTTCCAGCAGGCAGGCGCGGCGCCATGGATCGTGCAGCTCGCGCAGTTCGTCGCGCTGCTCAGCCATGCTGCGGCCGTGCAATTGCGGGAAACCTTTCATCACCAGGCGGGTGGGTTCGCCGCCGGTGTGGGAGTCGATGACGTGAATCTGTTTCATGGGCTCGTCCATTGTTTGATCTGCAGGGTCTTGTGCTGTTTATGTTGGCCTCATCGCCGGCAAGCCAGCTCCCACAGGTATTGCATCGGCCTCTGGGGTATTGCATCCGCCGCAGGGGCAACGCAGCACCTGTGGGAGCTGGCTTGCCGGCGATAGGGCCAGTAGCCTTCACCGAGCCAGCGCGGCCGGGCGTTGGCCTGCCAGCGGCTCTTGGATGGCTTCGCTTTCGTCCTCGCCTTCCAGGCGCACCAAATGGGCCGGCACGCCAGTGGCCGCGCCCCAGTAGTAGATGCCCAGCGCACAGGCGGCCACGGCCACGGTGTCGAGCGGGTGGCCGATCACCCCCAGGCCGCCGAAGCTGCCCAGCCACGACAGCAGGATGGTCACCGCGTAGAAGCCGATCAGCCACGCCGACGAGCGCACTTGCTGGGCCAGTGACAGGTGCTGGGTGGGCACGAACCGAGCGCACAGCAGGTACAGCACGAACATCACGATTTGCAGCGCCAGCAGCCACGATACGGTGTTCCAGCCGGACCAGTACACGATCAGCGCGGCGATGATGAACGACAGCGGGCCGAGCACGGCCATGCCCTTGACCCGGAACGGGCGCGGCATGTCGGGGGCGTTGCGGCGCAGCGCGGCGACGGTGACCGGGGCTACGGCGTAGCTCAGTACCAGGGCGGCGGAGACCACGTTGATCAGCGCCTCCCACGACGGGAACGGCAGGGTCCAGAACACCGACAGGGCAAAGGTCAGCCACAGCGCCGGGCGCGGGATGCCGGATTCGGCGTCGATGCGGGTGAAGTACTTGAAGAAGGTGCCGGTCTGCGCCCAGCCATAGATCACGCGCGGGGTGGCATTCATGTAGATGTTGCCGCAGCCGCTGGGCGAGATCACTGCGTCGGCCACCACCAGGTAGGCCAGCCAGCCCACGCCCAGGGCCAGGGCGATGTCACGGTAGGGCAGGGCCAGTTGCTTGGTCACGCTGGCCCAGCCGTCGGCCAGCATTTCGGTCGGCACGCTGCCGAGGAAGGCCAGTTGCAGCAGGGCGTAGATCGCGGTGGACAGCAGCACCGAGAGGATCAGCGCAATCGGGATGGTGCGCTGCGGG
>NZ_JABMCW010000483.1:0-3129 GCF_013179705.1 Pseudomonas sp. CM25
GCTTGCCCTTCAGCGCCACGTGGTGCACCTGGCTGTTCTTGTTGAACGGCCCGGCATAGTTGGCTGCCACTTCGCCCTGGAACCAGGTGCCGTAGCCACGGCTCAGGCCATAGAACAACGGGTCGAAGCCTTCCGAGAAACGGCTGTAGCGGTAGGTGGCGGTGGGGGTCCAGGGCAGTTCGGAGAAGGTCCAGTTGCCTTCCAGGTACCAGGCGTTCTCGCGCCCGCCTGTCTTGTCCTGAGTGACGTACTCGGCGGCCAGCTCCAGGTCCTTCACACCGAGGTTGCCGCGCCCGCGCAGGCTGGCGGTGTCCATGCCGTCGCGGTGTTCCAGGCCCAGCAGCTGCGCATAGCGCTGGTCCACGTCGAGCCCGCGGATCCAGCTGAGGCCGACGGTGCCGTTGTCGCCGACATGCTCCAGGTTGGCCACTGCCATTGAGGTATCGGCCTGATAATGATTGTCGGACTTCAGCCACATCAGGTCGCCGCGCCAGCCCTGCTTGCCGCCCAGGCGCAGTACGGCGGTGCGGTCGAAGGCCTTGCGTGCGGCCAGGTAGTAGGCGCCACCGCGGTCGAAGTTGGCACCCAGGTCGACCTTGCCGAGGTTGACCGGGTCACCCTGGATCAGGAAGCCGTCGCCCAGGGTGACCACCTGGCGGCCAGCGGAAATGTCCACGCCGTCTTCGCCCAGTGCCGGGAACAGGTTGGCCGAGCGCCAGCCCAGGTACAGGTCTTCGATGGCGGTACGGCGCTCGTCGCCCAGGGTCAGCCCGGCGGCATCACCATCGCCCCAGGTGGTGGAGCTGAGCAGGTTGAAGGCGCCGTAGAGCGCGCCGCTATCGGCCAGGGCCTGGCTGCCGCTCAGTCCGTATTTCGCGTAGCCCTCCTGCCAGGCGCTGCTGCCCGGCTGGCGGTTGCCGGCCTGGTTGAAGCTTTCGTCGCTGTGGAAAACACCCAACAGGGCTTCGAGTTCGGCGTTGAGGGTGGTGCCGTTGTGGTTGTACAGCTCGTAGGCTTGGCTGGCGGGGGCGGCTAGCAGCAGGGCCAATGTGCAGGCGAGTGTGTGCCTCATGGGTTTGCTCCATGGTTTTTTATTGTTGTTTTTGTAGTGCCTGTACCGGCCTCTTCGCAGCACAAGGCTGCTCCTGCAAGGAATGCGCGACCGTAGGAGCAGCCTTGCGCTGCGAAGGGGCCGGTACAGGAAAATGATCAGAGCTTGATCAACACCGACTTGAGCTCGGTGTAGTGCTCGATGGCCGCAGCGCCCATCTCGCGACCAACGCCAGACATCTTGTAGCCGCCAAACGGCAGCGCCGGGTCCAGCGCGCTGTGGCAGTTGACCCACACCGAGCCGGACTTGATACGCGGGATCATCCTGTGCACAGCCGCCAGGTCGTTGGACCAGATGCTCGCGCCCAGGCCGTAGGGGTTGTCGTTGGCCATGCCGATCACTTCGTCGAGGTCCTCGAACGGCATCGCCACCAGCACCGGCCCGAAGATTTCTTCCTGCACCAGGCGGTGGCGCTGGTCGACATCGACGATCACCGTCGGTTTGACGAAGTAACCCGGCCCGAAGCTTTCACCGCCACAGGCAATGGTCGCACCCAGTTCGCGGCCCAGTTCGATGTAGCCGGTGACGCGGTCCTGCTGTTTGGCCGAAATCAATGGGCCCATCTGCACCGCCGGGTCCAGCCCGCTGCCCAGCTTCATGCCGTTGGCGATGCCGGCGATGTCGGCCACCACGTTGTCGAAGTGCTTGCGGTGCACATACAGCCGCGAGCCCGCGCAGCACACCTGGCCCTGGTTGAAGAAAATCGCCGTGGCCGCACCGGCAGCGGCTTCCTGCAGGTTGGCGTCGGGCATGACGATGGTCGGCGACTTGCCGCCCAGTTCCAGGGTCACGCGGGTCATGTTGTCCATGGCCGCCTTGCCGATCAGCTTGCCGACTTCGGTGGAGCCGGTGAAGGTGAGCTTGTCCACCCCGGGGTGGCGGCTGAGCGCGGCGCCGGCATTCAGGCCGGTGCCGGTGATCACATTGAATACACCGGCCGGGTAGCCGGCCTCGTCTACCAGTTCCGCCAGCTTCAGCACGCTCAGTGGTGTTTCGTCGGCGGGCTTGAGCACCACGGTGCAGCCGGTGGCAAGCGCCGGCCCGAGCTTCCAGCAGGCCAGCAGCAGCGGGAAGTTCCAGGCGACGATGGCACCGACCACGCCCACTGCCTCGCGGCGGATGAAACCGTGGAACTGGTCGTTGGGCATCAACGGCATCGAGGCTTCGACGGTGCTACCCTCGATCTTGGTGGCCCAGCCGGCCATGTAGCGCAAGAAGTCGATGGCCAGTTGCACGTCCATTACCTGGGCCACGGCGGCGCTCTTGCCGTTGTTCAGGCATTCCAGTTCGGCCAGCTGGCGGGCATCGCGCTCCATCAGGTCGGCCAGGCGCCACAGCAGGTTCTGCCGCTCGCGCGGGCGCAGGCGGCTCCAGGGCGAATCATCGAAGGCCTGGCGCGCCGCGCGGACCGCGCGGTCGACATCTTCGGCCTCGGCCGCGGGCACTTCGCCCAGTACTTCGCCGGTGGCCGGGTTGCGGAACGACAGGGTGCGGCCATTGGCGGCGTCCTGCCAGTCGGCGCCAATGCGCATTTTCAGCTTGCGTTCCAGGAAGGCGCGGGTGGCGGGCAGGATGGGCAGTTCGGAAAGCATGGGGGCGGTGCCTCTTGTCATTGGATGTGACGGGCACTGGCGCAATGGCCGTGCCAAGCTGCGCAGATGGCCGCAAAGCGTTGAAGATATTGGGCTTTGCCTGGCTGCAAGGTTGTGATTGCAGGTATGCGCTGTTGCACATTGAGACGGTGTGAGACGGTGGTGAAACAGTGGCTGTCAGGGCCAATCGCCGGCAAGCCAGCTCCCACAGGTCAACCACTGCCTTGAAGACCTGTGCTGTACCTGTGGGAGCTGGCTTGCCGGCGATTGGCCTGCGCAGCAGGCCCTGTCTCAGGATGAAACACCCTGTCGCGAAATGGCACGCTGCATTTGGCCATCCCTGCTGGCAGCAAAGCCCATAAAACCGCCTAAAAGGTTGAAAGAAAACGGTTTTGCATCACCTGGCACACTTCCTGTATCACAACC
>NZ_JABMCW010000484.1:0-3105 GCF_013179705.1 Pseudomonas sp. CM25
GCAGCCGCGATCTCGTAGCTGGACTGGTTGTTCAGCACTTCCGGGTTGTCGTCGCGCAGGCGCTGGACTTCGAAGTGCGGGGTTTCCAGGTGATCGTTCGGCAGGATGATGATGCGCGCACGGGTACGCAGTTCGATCTTGGTGATCGAGTTGCGCTTCTCGTTGAGCAGGAACGCGGCCACCGGGATTGGCACCTGGGCGCGTACCTCGGCGGTGCGGTCCTTCAGGGCTTCTTCTTCGATCAGGCGCAGGATGGCCAGCGACAGCGACTCGACGTCACGGATGATGCCGGTGCCGGAGCAGCGCGGGCAGACGATGCCGCTGCTTTCGCCCAGCGATGGACGCAGGCGCTGACGGGACATTTCCAGCAGGCCGAAGCGCGAGATGCGGCCAACCTGCACGCGGGCGCGGTCGGCTTCCAGGCATTCGCGTACGCGCTCTTCAACAGCGCGCTGGTTCTTCGCCGGGGTCATGTCGATGAAGTCGATGACAATCAGGCCGCCGATGTCACGCAGGCGCAGCTGGCGGGCGATTTCTTCGGCCGCTTCCAGGTTGGTCTGCAGGGCGGTTTCTTCGATGTCGCTGCCTTTGGTGGCGCGCGCCGAGTTGATGTCGATGGACACCAGGGCTTCGGTCGGGTCGATCACGATCGAGCCGCCGGACGGCAGTTCGACCACGCGCTGGAAGGCGGTTTCGATCTGGCTTTCGATCTGGAAGCGGTTGAACAGCGGTACGCTGTCTTCGTACAGTTTGACCTTGCTGGCGTACTGCGGCATCACCTGGCGGATGAAGGTGAGGGCTTCTTCCTGGGCATCGATGCTGTCGATCAGCACTTCGCCGATGTCCTGGCGCAGGTAGTCGCGGATGGCGCGGATGATGACGTTGCTTTCCTGATAGATCAGGAACGGCGCGGCGCGGTCCAGGGACGCTTCCTTGATGGCGGTCCACAGCTGCAGCAGGTAGTCGAGGTCCCACTGCATTTCTTCGCTGCTGCGGCCAAGGCCGGCAGTGCGCACGATCAGGCCCATGTCGCCCGGTACGGTCAGGCCGTTCAGGGCTTCGCGCAGCTCGTTGCGCTCTTCGCCTTCGATGCGGCGCGAGATGCCACCGGCACGCGGGTTGTTGGGCATCAGCACCAGGTAGCGGCCGGCCAGGCTGATGAAGGTGGTGAGGGCGGCGCCTTTGTTGCCGCGCTCTTCCTTCTCGACCTGGACGATGACTTCCTGGCCTTCGCTGAGCACTTCCTTGATGTTGACCCGGCCTTCAGGGGCTTTCTTGAAGTATTCGCGGGAGATTTCTTTCAGCGGCAGGAAGCCGTGACGTTCGGAACCGAAGTCGACGAAGGCGGCTTCGAGGCTGGGTTCGATGCGGGTGATCTTGCCTTTGTAGATGTTGGCCTTTTTCTGCTCGCGCGCGCCGGACTCGATGTCCAGGTCGTAGAGACGTTGGCCGTCCACCAGGGCTACACGCAACTCTTCGGGTTGAGTTGCGTTAATCAGCATTCTTTTCATGTTGTACCGTCGGTTTCCGGGCTGCCGGAAACGGCGTTCGGCACACACGACGTCTCATGGTCGGTGCCAAGGTGCGCAAAGGGTGGCGGGGCCACCCCCGTGTCGAGCGACGTTCGGCACCAGCCGGTTGCCCAGCCTGCCGTTGTCGCGACGACGCGTCCTGTTTGCTGCGGTGCCAACAAGGCCCCGGTGGCTTCGAATTGGAATCCGAATCAACCAAGCGGGCCTTGTGCACTCAGTCAGGAGGAGGAATCAACCTTCAGCCGTGGACGCCCGGGGGCATCTGTTCAGGACCTTATCCGCTCGCCGGCCATATCAGTGGGCCGGTGGCCGGACGCGGTGCTACACGGTCCGAGGGCTGTGCATCTCCACCCTGCACGTATCCCTGATAATTCGGGTGCTGCCGCGCGCTGAATCCGCAACGGGTTGCATTTTTCGCCAGCGCTGGTTCGACGCTGACGCCATTCATGTCCAAGGCAGGTATTTCCGAAGCATTCGCCGTGCGTTGCGTGGAAGCGACGGGGCGGGCAGAGGTACAGCGAAAAGAATCGGGTAAGCAGGTGAAACACCGCACTTGTCGTTTTTTTCGGTCTTCTCTACACAGCGCTGGTGGCGATTCCAGGCAATTCGGTAAACTGGCGAAAACCCCGTAGGACGGCCTCGCGTCCTGGAGAATTGCGATGGTCAGGGACCGGCCAAGAGCCTGATTCCGCTGGCCTGCCGCTTTTGGCGGCGTTCGCGACTATAGCAGCAATGATTAAGTGCTTCAATTCCATAAAAAATTGTTATGATCCCGCCATGACGACCAATACCCCTCCGACTTCCGGCGTTCAGCTGATCGAAGTCGCGCCGGAGCTTGCCGGCCAACGCATCGACAATTTCCTCATCACGGCCCTCAAGGGCGTGCCCAAGACCTTGGTCTACCGCATCCTGCGCAAGGGTGAGGTGCGGGTCAACAAAGGGCGCGTCAAGCCGGAATACAAGATCCAGGCCGGTGACATCGTGCGCGTACCGCCGGTCCGCCTGCCCGAGCGTGATGCTCCGGCGCCGGTGGCCCAGGGCCTGCTGCAGCGCCTTGAGGCGGCCATTGTCTACGAAGACAAGGCCCTGATCGTGATGAACAAACCGGCCGGCATTGCCGTGCACGGCGGCAGCGGCCTGAGCTTTGGCGTCATCGAGGCGCTGCGTCAGCTGCGCCCGGACGCCAAGGAGCTGGAGCTGGTGCACCGCCTGGACCGCGACACCTCCGGCCTGCTGATGATTGCCAAGAAACGCAGCATGCTGCGCCACCTGCATGCCGCGTTGCGCGGCGATGGTGTCGACAAACGCTACATGGCGCTGGTGCGCGGCCACTGGCCAACCGCAAAAAAACAGGTCAACGCGCCGTTGCTCAAAAGCAACCTGCGCTCTGGCGAGCGCATGGTCGAAGTCAACGACGAGGGCAAGGAGGCACTGACCCTGTTCCGCGTGCTGCGCCGCTTTGGCGATTTCGCCACCATTGTCGAGGCGCGTCCCATTACCGGTCGCACCCATCAGATTCGTGTGCACACCCTGCATGCCGGGCACATGATTGCCGGCGACAGCAAGTATGGCG
>NZ_JABMCW010000485.1:0-3089 GCF_013179705.1 Pseudomonas sp. CM25
GGGATCACCATGCGGTCTCGCTCGTTCAGACCCAGACTTTCGCCGACCATGAAGCCGTTGTTGAGGATGTTGTAGTGGCTGAGCGTGGCACCCTTGGGCGCGCCGGTGGTGCCGGAGGTGTACTGGATGTTCACCGGCTGGTCGAACTGCAGGCCTTGTTGGCGGGCGCTGCAGGCCTCGATGTCGGTCTGCCCTGCCAGTTCGCCCAGCGCTTGCCAGGGCAGGAAGCCAGCCGGCGGATTGGCGCCCAGGCTGATCACACCGCGCAGGTCGGGCAGGCCTTGGCTCGCCAGCTCGCCGGGCGTGGCGGCGGCCAGCTCTGGGACCAGCTGCTGCAACATGGCGTGATAATCGGAACGCTTGAAGGCATCCGCACACACCAGCCAGCGGCAGCCGGACTGGCGCAGCACATATTCCAGTTCACCTACGCGATACGCCGGGTTGATGTTGACCAGGATGGCACCCACCTTGGCGCTGGCCAGTTGCAGGATGCACCACTGGGCGCAGTTGGGCGACCAGATGCCGACCCTTTCGCCAGTATTCACGCCCAGCGCCATCAGGGCGCGGGCATGCACCTCTACCTGCTCGGCCAACTGCCGCCAGCTGTAGCGCAAGCCTTGATGGCGCGACACCAGCGCCTCGCCGTCGGCGCAGCGGGCCACCGTGGCATCGAACGCCTGGCCGATGGTCTGGGTCAGCAAGGCTTGGTCCTGGCGACCGCGGGTATAGCTGGGTTGACTCATGGGTGTCCCTTCTTGTGGTTGTTCTGGGCACGACTGAAGCAAGCGGGAATACTCTGGCGCAGATTTACGTTTACGTAAAGGTGATGAGTCGATTGACAGTAACCCCATGCAGGTTTACGTTAACGTAAAGGTGATGAACGACACCTGCCCTCAGGCTTGCAGCCGCTCCCACAGGGTCCGGCGCCAGCTCCTTGAGCTACGGTGTAACCCAACTTCAAGAACAACAAAGGTGCCCCCGCATGCATTACCCTTCCCTGAACTTCGCCCTGGGCGAAACCATCGACATGCTCCGCGACCAGGTGCGCACCTTCGCCGCCGCCGAGCTGGCGCCACGGGCCGCGCAAATCGACCACGACAACCTGTTCCCCGCTGACATGTGGCGCAAGTTCGGCGACATGGGCCTGCTGGGTATCACCGTGGCGGAAGAGTACGGCGGTGCCGGCCTGGGTTACCTGGCCCATGTAGTGTCTATGGAAGAAATCAGCCGTGCCTCGGCCTCGGTGGCCTTGTCGTATGGCGCCCACTCCAACCTGTGCGTCAACCAGATCAACCGCAACGGCACCCACGAGCAGAAGCTGAAGTACCTGCCCAAGCTGATCAGCGGCGAGCACATTGGCGCACTGGCCATGAGCGAGCCCAACGCCGGCTCCGACGTGGTGTCGATGAAGCTGCGCGCGGAAAAACGCGGCGACCACTACGTGCTCAACGGCAGCAAGACCTGGATCACCAACGGCCCGGACGCCAACACCTACGTGATCTACGCCAAGACCGACCTGGACAAGGGCTCGCACGGCATTACCGCGTTCATCGTCGAGCGTGACTGGAAAGGCTTCAGCCGCAGCAACAAATTCGACAAACTGGGCATGCGCGGCTCCAACACCTGCGAGCTGTTCTTCGATGACGTCGAAGTGCCACAGGAAAACATCCTCGGCCAGCTCAACGGTGGCGTGCGCGTGCTGATGAGCGGCCTGGACTACGAGCGCGTGGTGCTGTCCGGTGGCCCGACCGGCATCATGCAAAGCTGCATGGACCTGGTGGTGCCGTACATCCACGACCGCAAGCAGTTCGGCCAGAGCATCGGCGAGTTCCAGCTGATCCAGGGCAAGATCGCCGACATGTACACCCAGCTCAACGCCAGCCGCGCCTACCTGTATGCCGTGGCCCAGGCCTGCGACCGTGGCGAGACCACCCGCAAGGATGCCGCCGGGGTGATCCTCTACACCGCCGAACGCGCCACGCAAATGGCCCTTGAGGCCATCCAGATTCTCGGCGGCAACGGCTACATCAACGAATTCCCGGCAGGCCGCCTGCTGCGCGATGCCAAGCTGTACGAGATCGGTGCCGGCACCAGCGAAATCCGCCGGATGCTGATCGGCCGTGAACTGTTCAACGAAACCCGCTGAGCACAAGGGACGGGCGCACATGGCTACCTTGCATACCCAGATCAACCCGCGTTCGGCGGAATTCGCCGACAACAGCGCGGCCATGCTCGAACAGGTCCAGGCCCTGCGCGGCCTGCTCGCCCAGGTCGCCCAGGGCGGCGGCCGGAAGGCGCAGGAGCGGCACACCTCGCGGGGCAAGCTGCTGCCGCGCGAGCGTATCGACCGCCTGCTGGACCCGGGCTCGCCGTTCCTCGAAATCGGCCAGCTGGCCGCCCATGAGGTGTACGGCGAAGACGTGCCCGCTGCGGGCGTCATCGCCGGCATCGGCCGCGTCGAAGGCGTGGAATGCATGATCGTGGCCAACGACGCCACGGTAAAGGGCGGTTCGTACTACCCACTGACGGTGAAAAAGCACCTGCGTGCGCAGGCCATCGCCCAGCAGAACCGTCTGCCGTGCATCTACCTGGTGGACTCCGGCGGTGCCAACCTGCCACGCCAGGACGAAGTGTTCCCCGACCGCGAGCACTTCGGACGGATCTTTTTCAACCAGGCCAACATGAGCGCGCAGGGCATCCCGCAGATTGCCGTGGTGATGGGCTCGTGCACCGCTGGCGGTGCCTATGTGCCGGCCATGGCCGATGAGGCGATCATGGTACGCCAGCAGGCGACCATCTTCCTCGCCGGCCCGCCCTTGGTGAAGGCTGCCACCGGTGAAGTGGTGAGCGCCGAGGACCTCGGGGGCGCCGATGTGCATTGCCGCACCAGCGGCGTGGCCGACCATTACGCCGACAACGACGAACACGCCCTGGCCATCGCCCGGCGCAGCGTGGCCAACCTCAACTGGCACAAGCTGGGCAAACTGCAGCGCCTGGCGCCGGTGGCGCCGTTGTATGGCGCCGAAGAGTTGTACGGCGTAGTGCCGGCCGATGCCAAGCAGCCGTTCGACGTGCGCGAGGTCATCGCC
>NZ_JABMCW010000486.1:0-3070 GCF_013179705.1 Pseudomonas sp. CM25
GGGGTGTCCTTGGACAGGTCGACCACTTCGAAGCCCTGCGACTTGGCGTGGGCCAGGCGCAGCGGGTTGAGGTCACCGACGATTACGCAGGCGGCGCCCAGCAGGCGTGCCGAGGCCGCAGCGGCCAGGCCGACCGGACCGGCACCGGCGACGTAGACGGTGCTGCCTGGGCCTACACCGGCAGTGACGGCGCCGTGGTAGCCGGTCGGCAGGATGTCGGACAGGCAGGTCAGGTCGCGGATCTTTTCCATGGCCTTGTCGCGATCCGGCAGTTTCAGCAGGTTGAAGTCGGCATACGGCACCAGCACGTATTCGGCCTGGCCTCCGGTCCAGTCGCCCATGTCGACATAACCGTAGGCGCCGCCGGCGCGGGCCGGGTTGACGGTCAGGCAGACACCGGTGTGCATCTCTTTGCACGAGCGGCAACGCCCGCAGGCGACGTTGAACGGTACCGACACCAGGTCACCGATTTTCAGGCGTTCGACGTCACGGCCCAGCTCGACGATTTCGCCGGTGATCTCGTGCCCCAGCACCAAGCCGACCTGGGCAGTGGTGCGGCCGCGAACCATGTGCTGGTCGGAGCCGCAGATGTTGGTGGAAACCACCTTGAGGATCACGCCGTGCTCGATCTTCTTGCCCCGCGGGTCCTGCATTTTGGGGTAATCAATAGTTTGCACCTCTACCTTACCGGCGCCGAGATATACAACGCCACGATTTCCGGACATAACGATGCCTCACTCTCTTGTAGTGGTCTTGAACAAGTTACACTCGGGTGATGAGTGCTTCAGAGAGCCCCGGGCGGGGCAGTGTTGCAATCATTGCATGTAAAAAAAGTGCATAGATACCCGCACGATATAAATGCACTGCGCACTCAACTTATGGAGTTGCAAAGTTTTTCTATGATTCGGCGGGCTCTGTTGGCGCCTGCATCGACATGGATATCAATCATGGGCCGCTGACCGAATCGGCACATGTTCCTGTATTGAGACTCGATGACTACCTTGTCTTCATCGAACGTCATCATGGTTTGTTGCACGACCTTCGCCTTGACTTCTTCATGATTGCTTTTCGGATTCGTGGCGATCGTCCAGAAGTAGTGGCTGGTAGTTTCGGTCTCTGGGGTGACACCGTGGAATCCTCGCATGTGGAACCCCCCACGTCCTGGATTATCCAGGGACTCCGTTCCTGCATCTGCAGCACCTGTCCAGATGCGTAGGTGGCTGATGTGGAATTCAATTTCCTGCCACCGGTCGACTGTATCTTTGAATGGGTAAGCGGCGACGTATGTCGGAGGCGGAACGGAGCCAGGCATGTGGCGAACGACACGAACATGCTTTTCGTCACTGTCCACGGTCATTTTCGCATTCATGTGAATGCTGGCATTTCCACCGATCGTGCGCAGATGGACGTAACCCAGGTGGCTAAGGTCCATCAGGTTGTCGTGAATGAGTTGATAGGGGGCATCATAGTGGTAAACATCACCATCAAAAAGATACTCGCCACTGCTGTGCACGTCGTAGGCTGGAGGTTCACCGACAGGCTCAGGGTGTTCGGGGCTCCCGAACCAGATCCAGACGATTTGATCTCTTTCAACAACGTGGAAAGCCGCTACCTTTGCCTTGCTCGGAATTTTGTCTTGCCCAGGAATTTCAATGCATTTCCCTGCCTCATTGAACAACAGGCCGTGATAGCCACAGCGAAGGCCACCCGCTTCAAGGGTCCCGTCGGATAGCGGCAAAGCCCTATGGCAGCAGCGATCTTCAAGTGCTGCAACCGTGCCATCCCCTGTGCGGAACATTACAACTGATTTGTTCAGCAACGTTCGGCCAATGGGGCGATCCTTGAGCTCCCAACCCAGGGCAGCCACATACCATTGATTGAGCGGGAATGTGGAAGGTTTGGCGGGCGAAATATCGTGGGCAAGTGACAGTGGGTCGGCAGCCATAGTGGTCTCCGTTTAACGGTAAGTGTTTTTATTTGAAGTTAAAGGTCAAGCACGAGTCGAGGCGATTTGGACCGGGAACAACAAGGTGTAAAGCAATCATTCCTGGCGTGCTCATCTGCCGTCATGAACTGGTCCCTGTGGTCAGGGATGCCTTCGAGCACGCGCGTCACGCAGGTCCCACAGACACCTTGCTCACAGGAGGTCTCAATTTCGACCCCTGCATCGTCCAATACTTCGAACACGGTACGGTCAGCAGGAATCTCGAAGGTTTTTCCGCTGCGGGCGAGCACTACCTCGAAGCTGATGTTGGAACTCTGATCAGTCGCTTGCCCGGCAAAGAACTCTCGGTGCATGCGTTCCTGCGGCCAGCCAGCAGCCGCACCTGTCTCAAGGACATGGTTCATGAACCCGGAGGGGCCACAAACGTAGAGATGGCGTCCCTCATCGACAGTGTCGAGTAGCGCGGCAGCATTCAGTTTCTGCTGTTGCGGGCCGCTGTCATCGTGAAGTACTACGCGATCCGCGAATGGTGCTTCAGCGAGGGCTGTGACGAAGGCTGCTCGCTCGGAGGAGCGGAAGCAGTAGTGAAGCTCAAAGTCAGCTCCTTGATGGTCAAGCTCAAATGCCATAGCAAGGATCGGGGTGATGCCGATACCACCCGCAAAAAGCAGATGACGCGCAGCGCTATGATCCAACTTGAATAGGTTACGGGGCGCACTGATGGTCAGTTTGTCGCCCTGATCGACTACCGAGTGCATCGCTTCTGACCCACCACGGGAGTTGGGCTCCTTGAGGACACTGATCAGATAGCGGTTGCGCTGTCGGGGGTCATTGCACAGCGAGTACTGGCGAATGAGCCCACCAGGAATATGGACATCGATGTGAGCACCGGCATCGAAGGGTGGCAAGGTTTCACCATTCACGGGACACAATTCAAAGCTACATACACCTTCAGCTTCGTTTGCCTTTCGGCTGACGTTGACTTGAAGCATTACTTACCCCTCCACACTTAAGTGGCTACGAAAAAATTACAGGTGGTTAACTCGGCTGTGGGGAGGTCAGCCTGGTGCGAACGGAGGTAGCCCAGCTTTCTGGCTAGACACGCGGGAGGCGAATGGATCGCGA
>NZ_JABMCW010000487.1:0-3066 GCF_013179705.1 Pseudomonas sp. CM25
GTACTCGGCGCGGATCGCTTCCAGCTCTTCGCGGATCACTTCCATCAGGCGCTCGGCGCTGCTGAGGATGCGGATCAGCTCGCCGATCTGCTCGAGGATTTCCTGGTACTCGGCCAGCAGCTTCTCGTGCTCCAGGCCGGTCAGGCGGTGCAGGCGCAGGTCGAGGATGGCCTGGGCCTGTTCCGGCGACAGGTAATACTTGCCTTCGCGCAGGCCGTACTGCTCCGGCAGGTCTTCAGGGCGGCAGGAATCGGCGCCGGCGCGCTCGACCATGACCTGCACGGCACTGGATTCCCACGGCGTGGTGATCAGCGCTTCCTTGGCCTCGGACGGCGTCGGCGAAGCCTTGATCAGGGCGATGACCGGGTCGATGTTGGACAGCGCGACCGCCTGGCCTTCAAGGATATGGCCGCGTTCGCGGGCCTTGCGCAGCTCGAACACGGTACGCCGGGTCACCACTTCACGGCGGTGACGGACGAACGCTTCAAGCAGGTCCTTGAGGTTGAGCAGGCGCGGACGACCGTCGATCAGGGCAACCACGTTGATGCCGAACACGCTCTGCAGCTGGGTTTGCTGGTAGAGGTTGTTGAGCACCACCTCGGGCACCTCGCCGCGACGCAGCTCGATGACGATGCGCATGCCGTCCTTGTCGGACTCGTCACGCAGCTCGGTGATGCCTTCGATCTTCTTCTCTTTGACCAGCTCGGCGATCTTTTCGATCAGGCGCGCCTTGTTCAGCTGGTACGGCAGCTCGGTAATCACGATCTGCTGGCGGCCACCGACCTTGTCGATGTCTTCGATTTCGGAGCGGGCGCGCATGTAGATGCGGCCCCGGCCGGTGCGATAGGCCTCGATGATGCCCTGGCGACCGTTGATGATGCCGGCAGTCGGGAAGTCTGGCCCGGGGATGAACTGCATCAGCTCATCGATGGTGACTTCCGGGTTGTCGATCAGCGCAAGGCAGCCGTCGATGACCTCACCGAGGTTGTGTGGCGGGATGTTGGTCGCCATGCCCACGGCGATACCGCTGGAGCCGTTGACCAGCAGGTTCGGGATACGGGTCGGCATGACCGCCGGGATCTGCTCGGTGCCGTCGTAGTTGGGCACCCAGTCGACGGTTTCCTTGTGCAGGTCGGCCAGCAGCTCGTGGGCCAGCTTGGTCATGCGCACTTCGGTGTATCGCATGGCCGCAGCGTTGTCGCCGTCCACCGAACCGAAGTTGCCCTGGCCGTCGACCAGCAGGTAACGCAGCGAGAACGGCTGGGCCATACGCACGATGGTGTCGTAGACCGCAGTGTCGCCGTGCGGGTGGTACTTACCGATCACGTCACCGACCACACGGGCGGATTTCTTGTACGGTTTGTTCCAGTCGTTGCCCAGTTCGCTCATCGCATAGAGAACGCGACGATGCACGGGCTTCAAGCCGTCACGTGCATCGGGCAGCGCTCGCCCGACAATCACGCTCATCGCGTAGTCGAGGTAAGACTGTCTCAGTTCGTCTTCGATATTGACCGGGAGGATTTCTTTGGCCAGTTCGCCCATGAGAAGCCTGATTCCTTTTTCTGGTGAAACTTCGCAGCTCCATCAAGGGCCGAACGAAGCTCGCCGCCGCAGCGTATAAGCGTGCGACGACTTACGACAAATCAATGAGTTGTGCCATGGATCTGCGCAATGAAGGCCGCCGTGATGGGCGGTCTTGGAAACTGCCGGATGTTACCACAAAGGCGGGACAGTGGGGAGATGTGGCGGGTAGCAAGAAGTGGGTTTGAATCTTGATTTTTTGTTGCCTGTGCCCCCGCGAAGAGGCCGGCACAATTATCAATGCAACCGCTTGCGACACATCAACTGCGCCAGCTTGGCCGTATCCGGACGCTCGACAATGCCGCGCTCGGTCACAATTACATCGATCAGGTCAGCCGGGGTCACATCGAATACCGGGTTGAACACTTCGACATCCGGCGCCACCCGGGTACCGGCATAGTCCAGCAACTCATCGGCCTCACGCTCTTCCAGCGGAATCTCCTCGCCAGTAGCCAGGTTGAGGTCGATGCTGGTGCTCGGCGCGACCACCATGAACCGCACCCCATGGTGCATGGCACTGACCGCCAGCTGGTAGGTGCCGATCTTGCTGGCCACATCGCCGTTTGCGGCAATGCAGTCCGCCCCCACCACCACCCAGGTAATGCCCTTGCTCTTCATCAGGTGAGCCAGCGCCGAGTCGGCGCACAAGGTCACCGGGATGCCTTCGTTGGCCAGCTCCCAGGCGGTCAGCCGCGAGCCTTGCAGCCACGGACGGGTCTCGCCGGCATATACCCGCTCGACCATGCCTTCCAGATAGCCCGCGCGAATCACCCCCAACGCGGTGCCGAAACCGCCACTGGCCAGGGCACCGGCGTTGCCGTAGGTGAGCAGGGCCTGGGCATTGCCCTGGTGCCGGCGGATCAGCTCGATGCCGTACTGCGCCATCGTCAGGTTGGCTTCACGGTCGCTTTCATGAATGGCCACGGCTTCGGCCTCCAGCGCCCGCAGCACGTCTTCGCCCTGGCGCAGCCGCAGCAGGCGCTCGCGCATGCGGTTCAGCGCCCAGAACAGGTTGGCGGCGGTGGGGCGCGCCTCGGCCAGGCTGAGGAAGTCTTCTTCGAGGTCCATTTCCCAGTCACCGCCCTCGGCCAGCCGCTCTTCCAGCGCCAGTACCAGGCCGTAGGCTGCGGCAACGCCGATGGCCGAGGCGCCGCGCACCGCCATGTCGCGGATGGCTGCGGCCACCTGCGCGACATTGTCGCAGGCCAGCCAGCGCTCCTCGGACGGCAACAGGCGCTGGTCGAGCAGGTGCAGGACGCCGCCCTGCCAGCGGATCCCGGTCACCTTCTCCGCCGCCAAAAGTCGCTCGCGCATCGCCTCTCCCCGTCGTTCGGATATCAAAAGCCGGCGATTATAGCGACCCTCGGCCCTGAGCGCTCGGGTATACTCCTGCGCAATTTTGCGAAGTTTCAGAGGACTGTTCAATGAGCAACGTCGACCGCGCCGAAATCGCCAAGTTCGAAGCGCTGGCCCACCGCTGGTGGG
>NZ_JABMCW010000488.1:0-3061 GCF_013179705.1 Pseudomonas sp. CM25
CGCACCTATCGTCTGGTGATCGCCTGCCCCGACCGTGTTGGCATCGTGGCGAAAGTCAGTAATTTCCTGGCCCTGTACAATGGCTGGATCAACGAAGCCAGTCACCACTCCGATGAGCAGAGCGGCTGGTTCTTCATGCGTCATGAAATCCGCGCCGAATCGTTGCCGTTCGGTATCGAGGCCTTCCGCGAAGCGTTTGCGCCGATTGCCGAAGAGTTCTCCATGACCTGGCGGGTTACCGACTCTGCGCAAAAGAAGCGCGTCGTGCTGATGGCCAGCCGCGAGTCGCATTGCCTGGCCGACCTGTTGCACCGCTGGCACACCGATGAACTGGACTGCGAGATCCCGTGCGTGATCTCCAACCATGACGACCTGCGCAGCATGGTCGAGTGGCACGGTATTCCGTTCTTCCATGTACCCGTCGACCCCAAGGACAAGGCCCCGGCCTTTGCCGAAGTATCGCGCCTGGTTCAGGAGCACACTGCCGACGTGGTGGTGCTGGCCCGCTACATGCAGATCCTGCCGCCGCAGCTGTGCCAGGACTACGCCGAGAAGGTCATCAACATCCACCACAGCTTCTTGCCCTCGTTTGTCGGTGCCAAGCCGTACCACCAGGCTGCCTTGCGTGGCGTGAAGCTGATCGGCGCAACCTGCCATTACGTGACCGAAGAACTGGACGCCGGCCCGATCATCGAGCAGGACGTGGTGCGTGTCAGCCATGCCGACAGCATCGAGGACATGGTCCGCTTTGGCCGCGATGTCGAGAAGATGGTGTTGGCCCGTGGCTTGCGTTATCACCTGGAAGACCGCGTGCTGGTACATGGCAACAAGACGGTAGTGTTTGACTGATTGCGCAGGGGGCGCAAAGCGCCCCCCAGCACATCTGAGGGAGACACCAATGCCCGGACAGCGCAACCAACCCACCGCTTCACCCCCACCTACGCTCGGCGAAGGCTGCCTGGCCCGTTTCGACCCTGAAGCCCTGGCCGACACCGACGGTACCGATTTCCCGGGCGCTGTCGAACTCTGGCAGCAGCTCAACCCGCCTGGCGCCGCCAGCGCTCCAGCAACGGACGCGCCAGCAGGCACACAAACACCGGCCCACCCGCCAGCAGGTAGAAGTAGTAGGTAACCGCCCGCCATATCAGGATCGCCGCAGCCGCGGTCGAACTGCCCACCAGTGGCGTCAGCAGGCTGGCCGAAGTCAGCTCGGCGGCACCGGCCCCTCCCGGTAGCAGGCTGAACTGCCCTGCACTGAGCGAGAGCATCTGCACCAGGAAGCTGGGGATCCACGCCAGGTCCACGCCCAGCCCCCGCAACACCAGGTACAACACGCTGTAGCGAAGGCTCCAGTGTGCGCAGGTCAGGGTGAACACCAGGGTCAGCGTGCGCTTGGGCAGGCGCCAGGTCTGCGCCAGCGCATCAATGAAGTGCAGTACTTTGCGCGCCCAGCGGCGTTGGCGCTGTCGGCCTACGCCCAGGCGCTGCAGCAGCCTGCCGTTGACGCGCATCACCGTGCGCCGGTAGCGCAATAGCCCGATCAACCCGGCCAGCGCCGTGCACAACATCAATGCACTGCCCAGCAGCATGCTCTGCTGGCTACGCCCCAGGCTGTGAAACAGCGCGTAGCCAGCAATCGCCAGCATCGCGCAGAAGAAGAACACCAGGTCGTTCAACTGGTCCATGGCGAACACTGCACCGCTGTGCGCCGGGCGTATGCGGTCGCGTGATAGCAGGGCCATCAAGGTCAACGGCCCGCCGCTGCCACCGGGCGTGGTGCAGATCGCGAACTCGGTGGCCATCACCACGCCCAGGCTGCGCATGGGCCCCAGCCGTGCGCCATGCTGGCCGAGCAGCAGGCGCAGACGGATGGCATTGATCACCCAGCACAGCAGGATCATGCCCAGCAGGGTCAGCAGCAGTGTCGGGTCGAAGCGCTGCAGCCTCGGCAGCAGTTCGCTGCCGCCGAGCAAGGTTGGCACCAGCACCGCGCCAAGCAATGCCAGGCCGAGCCAGGCCAGGCGGTTCATGCGTTGGCCCGGCTGTCCAGCCAGGCCGACTTGGTCAGTGGTTGACGGCCTTGGGCCAGCAAGGTTTGCACGGTGTTCAGCCAGTACTCGCGGGATGTGCGGTGGCGCATGTCTACCGGGTGCAGGCCAAGGCGCAAGGTGTCGGCATCGCGCCAGCGTCGGCATTGCCAGTCGCAGAGCACTCGCGAGAGACCGCGACGCCATGCGCTGCGGGCGCTCCAGACCAGCCCCGGGGCTTCGATGGCAGTGAAATCCGGCAGCCGGTACAGGTGCTGCGGCGTGCTGGTGTAGCGCAGCGGCAGGCTGCGCAGAGCCTGGCGGGTGCCTTCGCTCATCAGCCAGGCCGGTGCGACAAAGCCCGCTACCGGCCAGCCCTGCTGGCTGAACAGCGCCAGCCCAGCTTCCAGGCGCTGCAGGGCCTGTTGCTGGTCGAGGGCATAGAACTCGCCTTCGTGGGTGTAGATGCGGCGCATGAAGTATTCGCCTGGCGTGCGCGGTGGTGGGCCGCTGTCGGCATGATAAAAGCCATGCAGGGCCAACTCGTCGCCCTGCGCCAGGCGTTGTTCCAGCAGGTGGCAGAAGGATGGC
Source organism: Pseudomonas sp. CM25 (assembly GCF_013179705.1). NCBI lineage: Bacteria > Pseudomonadati > Pseudomonadota > Gammaproteobacteria > Pseudomonadales > Pseudomonadaceae > Pseudomonas > Pseudomonas sp. CM25. The sequence continues at coordinate 2,619 of NZ_JABMCW010000488.1, forward strand.
GAGCGCTGCAAGGGATTACGCTGGTGGAAGTCCGGAACCACCAGCCAGGTCATGGGGATGCCGCCGATGGCATCGATGGCCTGGACGAACGGTTGGTAGTCTGGCCAGGTCTCCGGCGCGACATCGTGCAGCACCAGCATCAGGCTGGGCGGTCCCGGCATGGGCTCAGCCATGCGCGCGGACCTGCGGCTGGTGGCCAAGCACGGCCTGGTAGTGCTGCAGCAGGCCGGCCACCACGTTGTCCCAGGAATAGTGTTGCTCCACGTGGTTGCGCGCCTGGGTGCCGAGGGTTCGCACGCCTGCCTCGAACGCTTCGCGCACGGCCGCCGCCATGGCCTGGCCATCGTTGGGGCGACACAAGCGCCCGCACTGTTCGTTGACGATTTCACTGAAAGCCCCGGCGCGCACAGCCACCACCGGTGTAGCGCTGGCCATCGCTTCGA
>NZ_JABMCW010000489.1:0-3056 GCF_013179705.1 Pseudomonas sp. CM25
TGCGCCATTCGGCAAGGATCTGGTCACGGTTTTTCGAGGCCCAGGCGAAGTCGTTCTTGATCAGGCGCTGCTCATAGTCTGCCGGCAACTCGGTCTGCGGCTTGGCAATCCCCGGCGCGGCCAGCACGGCGAAGTTGTCCTTGTACAGCTCCATGGCTGCCGGGCTGGCCGAGAAGTCGGCCAGGCGCCTGGCCGCATCAGCCTTGGGCGAACCCTTGATCACGGCAGTCGCCTCGATCTCCCAGCCCAGGCCTTCCTTGGGCAGCACGATGTCCAGCGGTGCGCCCTGGCGTTTGAGCTGCACGGCCGGGTACTCGAACGAAATACCGATCGGGAACTCGCCCGCCGCTGCCAGCTTGCAAGGCTTGGAGCCGGAGTGGACGTACTGACCGATGTTCTGGTGCAGCGCATCCATGTAGGCCCAGCCCTGCGGCTCGCCGAAAGTCTGCAGCCAGGCGCTCACATCCAGAAAGCCGGTGCCGGACGAGGCCGGGTTCGGCATCACGATCTTGCCTTTGTACTCGGGCTTGGTCAGGTCCTGCCAGCTCACCGGTTTGCTCAGCCCCTGCTTCTCGGCCTCGATGGTATTGAAGCAGATTGTCGCGGCCCACACGTCCATGCCCACCCAGGCCGGCGGGTTGGCGGCGTCGCGGTAGTTGGGGGCAATCTTGCCCAGGTCCTTCGGCGCATAGGCTTCCAGCATGCCATTCTGGTCGAGGATGGCCAGGCTGGACGCCGCCAGGCCCCACACCGCATCGGCTTGCGGGCGGCCCTTCTCGGCCAGCAGCTTGGCGGTGATGATGCCGGTGGAATCGCGCACCCACTTGATCTCGATGTCGGGGTTGGCTTTCTCGAAGGCCTGCTTGTAGCTCTTCAGTTGTTCGGCTTCCAGCGCGGTGTAGACGGTCAACTGGGTGTCGGCGGCCGCTGCCTGCAGGCTGAACACGGCGGAAACGGCAGCGGCAAGTGCAAGGTGCTGGTACATGGGTAGGTTCCTTACAGGTCAGACGGTCGCGGCGCGTTGGCGCCAGGCTTGGGAGCGGCGCAGCAGGCCGCGCGAGGCTGCGGCCAGCAGCAGTGAAGCGCCGGCACTGGTCAGCAGGATCAGGGTGGACATGGCGGCAGCACCGCCGACGTTGCCCGCGTCGTCCATGTTCAGCACGGCGACGGCGGCCAGGATGGTGTCGGGGCTGTACAGGAAGATCGCTGCCGACACGGTGGTCATCGCCGAGACGAACAGGTAGCGGATGATGTCGAGCAACGCTGGCAGGCAGATCGGTACTGTTACCCGCAAAAAATGCTTGTACAGCGGCGCTTTCAGCGACAGCGCCGCCGCCTCGAGCTCGCCGTCGAGCTGGCGCAGGGCAGTGGCAGCGGTCATCTGCGCGGTGGTCAGGTAATGGGCGATGGTGCACACCACCAACAGCCCCATGCCGCCATACAGCACATGCAGCGGGTTGCCGTTGAGGTTGAAGAAGAAAACATAACCCAGGCCAAGCACCAGGCCCGGCACAGCCATGGGGATAAAGCTGAGCAGGCGCAGCGCCAGGTTGAGCAGGCGTTGACCCTGGGTTTTCTCCATCAGGTAGGCACCGGTGAAGATCAGGATGCTGCCGATCAATGCAGTACCGATGGCCATGGTCACGCTGTTGCGGTAAGCCAGCCAGCCGCCCCCGGCGGTGTCTTCGAACATGTAATGACGCAGGGACAACGACAGGTTGTAAGGCCAGAAGGTGACCAGCGACGAGTACACCGCCATGCCGACCACCAACAGCAAGACCGCGCATACCAGCAGCACAATGGCCAGGAAGCAGGCATCGCGGCCGGGCGACGGCTTGGGCTCGAACACTTGGGCGCGGCCGCTCATGGCCTCGCCCTGGCGCCGGCGCAGCCAGGCGTCAACGCTGAAGCTGAACAGGGCTGGCACCAGCAACACCATGCCGATCAGCGCGCCGCGGCCGAACTGTTGCTGGCCGACTACGGCTTTGTAGGCCTCCAGGGCAAGCACCTGATAGTCACCACCCACTACCACCGGGACACCGAAGTCGGTGATGGTCAGCGTGAACACCAGGCAGAACGCCGCAAACACTGCCTGGCGCGTGGCCGGCCAGGTGATGCTGGAGAACGCCCGCCATGAACCGGCGCCCATGCTGGAAGCCGCGTCGAACAAGCGAGCATCGGCCAGCGACAGCGCCGACAGCATGATCATCAGCGCATGCGGGAAGGTGTAGATAGCCTCGCCCAGCACGATGCCCCAGAAGCCGTAGATGTTGTCGCTGAGCAACCCGCGCAGCAGCCCCTGGTTGCCGAACAGGTAGACCAGGGCTATGGCCGGCAGCATCGATGGCGCCAGCAGCGGCAACAGCGAGATCCCACGCCACAGGCCCTTGGCCGGAATCAGCGTGCGTTGCAGGGCGTAGGCGAACAGGTAGGCCAGCGGCACCACGATGGCCGCAACGGTGACCGCCACCGACAGGCTGTTGCCCAGCAACCAGCGGAAGTTGTCACTGGCGAACAGCTCCCGCGCCGCCAGCAGGCCACCGCCCTGGCCAGCTTCACCACTGAAGCCTTTCCAGAAAATGGCCAGCAGCGGCATCACCACTGCCAGCAGCAGAAGAACCAGCAGAACGCTCTTGCCACCGACGACGAACAGCCGGTCACCCAGTGCGACGTCGCTGCGCTGCGCACGCCTGGCCTGGGTATGCGGCAGGGACATTGGCGCGGCCATCTCAGGCAAACACCTGCAGGCTCTGCGGTGGCAACGCCACCCAGATATCCTGCGAGCCCAGCCGCGGCATGGCCTCCGGGGCCAGCTCGGCCAGCAAGGCATGGCCTGGCAGGGCCTTGAGCTCGAAGCTCATGCGGCAGCGGTTACCGAGAAAGGTAATTTCGCGGACCATGGCCGGAAACAGGTTTTCTTCGTGCACTAACGGGTTCACCGTGATGGCCTCCGGGCGGCAGAACAACCGGCCACTGCTGGCCTGGGCCGAACCCGGCGCCAGGCGCATGTTCATGCCGCCCACCTGCGCATGGCTGTCGCCGCTACGCTGGAATGG
>NZ_JABMCW010000049.1:0-24699 GCF_013179705.1 Pseudomonas sp. CM25
CTTGAAGAGCGTGGCGACCAGCTTGCGATCATCTGGGAGGGCGACGACCCTTCCGAGCACCGCAACATCACCTACCGCGAACTGCACGAGCAGGTCTGCAAGTTCGCCAACGCCCTGCGTGGCCAGGACGTTCACCGCGGTGACGTTGTCACCATCTATATGCCGATGATCCCCGAGGCCGTGGTCGCCATGCTGGCCTGTGCCCGCATCGGTGCGATCCACTCGGTGGTGTTCGGTGGCTTCTCGCCCGAGGCGCTGGCGGGTCGTATCATCGACTGCAAGTCGAAGGTGGTGATCACGGCCGACGAGGGTTTGCGCGGCGGTCGCCGTACTCCGCTCAAGGCCAACGTCGACCTGGCGCTGACCAACCCCGAAACCAACAGCGTGCAGAAGATCATCGTGTGCAAGCGCACCGGTGGCGAGATTGCCTGGCACCAGCACCGCGACATCTGGTACGAAGACCTGATGAAAGTCGCCTCCAGCCACTGCGCGCCGAAAGAGATGGGCGCGGAGGAAGCGCTGTTCATCCTTTATACCTCCGGCTCCACCGGCAAGCCCAAGGGCGTGTTGCACACCACTGGCGGCTATCTGGTGTATGCCGCGCTGACCCATGAGCGGGTGTTCGACTACCGCCCCGGGGAGGTGTACTGGTGCACCGCCGACGTCGGCTGGGTCACTGGCCACAGCTACATCGTCTACGGGCCGCTGGCCAACGGTGCCACCACCTTGCTGTTCGAAGGCGTGCCGAACTACCCAGACATTACCCGGGTGTCGAAGATCGTCGACAAGCACAAGGTCAATATTCTGTACACCGCGCCAACAGCCATCCGCGCGATGATGGCGGAAGGGCAGGCTGCAGTCGAAGGAGCTGACGGCTCCAGCCTGCGCCTGCTGGGTTCGGTGGGCGAGCCGATCAACCCGGAAGCCTGGAACTGGTACTACAAGACTGTGGGCAAGGAGCGTTGCCCGATCGTCGACACCTGGTGGCAGACCGAGACCGGCGGCATCCTGATCAGCCCGCTGCCGGGCGCAACCGGCCTGAAGCCAGGCTCGGCGACCCGCCCATTCTTCGGTGTGGTGCCGGCGCTGGTAGACAACCTGGGCAACCTGATTGACGGCGCCGCCGAAGGTAACCTGGTGATCCTTGATTCCTGGCCGGGCCAGTCGCGTTCGCTGTATGGCGACCACGACCGTTTCGTCGACACCTACTTCAAGACCTTCCGTGGCATGTACTTCACCGGCGACGGTGCGCGTCGCGACGAGGACGGTTACTACTGGATCACCGGTCGTGTGGATGACGTGCTCAACGTATCCGGCCACCGCATGGGCACTGCCGAGATCGAAAGCGCCATGGTGGCGCACTCGAAAGTGGCTGAAGCCGCCGTGGTGGGCGTGCCGCACGACATCAAGGGGCAGGGCATCTATGTCTATGTCACGCTCAATGCCGGCATCGAGGCCAGCGAGCAGCTGCGCCTGGAGTTGAAAAACTGGGTGCGCAAGGAGATCGGTCCGATCGCCTCGCCGGATGTGATCCAGTGGGCGCCGGGGCTGCCGAAAACCCGTTCGGGCAAGATCATGCGCCGTATCCTGCGCAAGATTGCCACCGGTGAGTATGATGCCCTGGGCGATATCTCGACCTTGGCCGACCCGGGGGTGGTGCAGCACCTGATCGATACCCACAAGGCGATGAACCTGGCCTCGGCCTGATAGGCGCAAAGGCTGCGCAGCAGCCTTGGTGAATGAAACCCCGACCGGGCAACCGGCGGGGTTTTTGCTTTACTGTTACCCGACATTCATCGGTAACCGATATGTCACCGGTCCTGCGCAAGATCGGGGCGGCAGGAAACAAATCCGCCTGGTTTCGGTGCAAATCCGCCGCCTTTTTGTGCAACACAGCACGCTCCACTTGCCGTACCACAAGGCTTTGCCAATAATAGGCCCAGGAATTGCTAGGTCTAAAGGTTCTATTTCTTGCGCTTTTGCATATTTTGCAATGGCTGTCAACATCGCCCGCTGCGGTTTCAAGCGCTTCTGTAAGTAGTTGTCGCTTTGAAGAAATATCGACTAGTGGGCTGTCGTTAAAATGCCAGTCACTCGCTCGTGGTCTTCGACCGACCCTGCGCGGCTTGCGTTGTACCCATTCGCATATCGGGCAGCGGTTACCTGCCTTGTATTGCCCCGTACCGATGGAGTTACCTGATGAAGAAGCTCGCACTGCTTGGCGCCCTGGCGCTGTCCGTGTTTTCCCTGGTGTCGCAGGCCGATGAGAAACCGCTGAAGATCGGCATCGAAGCCGCCTACCCACCCTTCGCCTTCAAGCAGCCCGATGGCAGCATTGCCGGTTTCGACTACGACATCGGCAACGCCCTGTGCGAAGAGATGAAGGCCAAATGCACCTGGGTCGAGCAGGAATTCGACGGCCTGATTCCTGCGCTTAAAGTGCGCAAGATCGACGCCATCCTGTCCTCGATGTCGATTACCGACGACCGCAAGAAGTCGGTCGACTTCACCAAGCGCTACTACCTGACCCCGGCGCGCCTGGTCATGAAGGACGGCACCACCGTCAGCGAAAGCCTGGATGAGCTGAAAGGCAAGAAGATCGGCGTGCAGCGCGGCTCCATCCACGATCGCTTCGCCAAGGAAGTACTGGGTGCCAAAGGTGCCACCGTAGTGCCTTACGGTACCCAGAACGAAATTTACCTGGACGTGGCAGCCGGCCGCCTCGACGGCACCGTGGCTGACGCCACCCTGCTGGAAGACGGCTTCCTCAAGACTGACGCCGGCAAGGGCTTCGCCTTCGTGGGCCCGGCATTCACCGACGCCAAGTACTTCGGTGACGGCATCGGCATCGCCGTGCGCAAGGGCGACAAGGCCAACGTCGACCGCATCAACGCGGCCATCGACGCCATCCGTGCCAACGGCAAATACAAAGAAATCGAGAAGAAGTACTTCAACTTCGATATCTACGGTCCAGACTCGAACTAAGACATCGGGTTGACCTGTGCAATGGTGCAAACAGCAGAGGTTCTGAGGTTTGCACCATTTTTCATTCCCAAGCCCTGAGGAATACCAAACATGTTGAAAGGCTATGGGGCAGTCATCCTCGACGGGGCGTGGCTGACGCTGCAGCTTGCCTTGTCGTCGATGGCCCTGGCCATTGTCCTCGGCCTGATCGGCGTGGCGCTGCGTTTGTCGCCGGTGCGCTGGCTGGCCTGGCTGGGTGATCTGTATTCCACGGTGATCCGTGGCATTCCGGACCTGGTCCTGATCCTGCTGATCTTCTACGGCGGGCAAGACATCATCAACCGGGTGGCACCGCTGCTCGGGTACGAAGACTACATCGACCTGAATCCGCTGGTTGCGGGTATCGGCACCCTGGGCTTCATTTTTGGCGCTTACCTGTCGGAAACCTTCCGCGGTGCCTTCCTCGGCATCCCCAAGGGCCAGGCGGAAGCGGGCGTGGCGTATGGCATGAGCAACCGCCAGGTGTTCTTCCGCATCCAGGTGCCGCAAATGATTCGCCTGGCGATCCCTGGCTTCACCAACAACTGGCTGGTGCTGACCAAGGCCACTGCGCTGATCTCGGTGGTCGGGCTGCAGGACATGATGTTCAAGGCCAAGCAGGCGGCCGATGCCACCCGCGAGCCTTTCACCTTTTTCCTGGCGGTGGCGGCGTTGTACCTGGTGCTGACAAGCGTTTCGCTGCTGGCCCTGAAGTATCTCGAGCGCCGCTATTCGGTGGGCGTCAAGGTAGCTGAACTATGATCTTCGACTACAACGTTGTCTGGGAGGCATTGCCGATGTATTTCGGCGGCCTGCTGACCACCCTCAAGCTGCTGGCGATTTCGCTGTTCTTCGGTCTTTTGGCGGCTGTGCCGCTGGGCCTGATGCGCGTGTCGAAACAGCCGGTGGTCAACCTCACCGCCTGGCTCTACACCTACGTGATCCGCGGCACGCCGATGCTGGTGCAGCTGTTTCTGATCTACTATGGCCTGGCCCAGTTCGAAGCGGTGCGTGAAAGTATCTTCTGGCCTTTGCTGTCCAGTGCCACCTTCTGTGCCTGTCTGGCGTTCGGCATCAACACCAGCGCCTACACCGCCGAAATCATCGCCGGCAGCCTCAAGGCCACGCCCCATGGCGAGATCGAGGCAGCCAAGGCCATGGGTATGTCGCGCATGAAGATGTACCGGCGCATCCTGCTGCCTTCGGCCATGCGCCGTGCGCTGCCGCAGTACAGCAACGAAGTGATCATGATGCTGCAGACCACCAGCCTGGCGTCGATCGTTACCCTGATCGACATCACCGGTGCCGCGCGTACGGTCAATGCCCAGTACTACCTGCCTTTCGAGGCCTACATCACGGCGGGCGTGTTCTACCTGTGCCTGACCTTCATCCTGGTGCGCCTGTTCAAGATGGCCGAACGCCGCTGGCTCGGCTACCTGGCGCCGCGCAAGCACTGACCGCTTTGTGAGAATCGACAGCATGTACAAACTCGAAGTCCAAGACCTGCACAAGCGCTATGGCAGCCATGAAGTGCTCAAGGGCGTGTCCCTGGCGGCCAAGGCCGGCGACGTCATCAGCATTATCGGCTCCAGCGGTTCGGGCAAGTCGACCTTTCTGCGCTGCATCAACCTGCTGGAGCAGCCGCACGCCGGCAAGATCCTGCTCAACAACGAAGAGCTGAAACTGGTCGCGGGCAAGGACGGCGCGCTCAAGGCAGCCGACCCGCGCCAACTGCAGCGCATGCGCTCGCGCCTGTCGATGGTGTTCCAGCACTTCAACCTGTGGTCGCACATGACCGCGCTGGAAAACATCATCGAAGCGCCGGTGCACGTGTTGGGCATGAACAGGAAAGAGGCGCTGGAAAAAGCCGAGCACTACCTGGCCAAGGTCGGTGTCGCCCACCGCAAGGACGCTTTCCCCGGGCACATGTCTGGCGGCGAGCAACAACGTGTGGCAATTGCCCGGGCCCTGGCCATGGAGCCTGAGGTTATGCTGTTCGACGAGCCGACCTCGGCGCTGGACCCGGAGCTGGTAGGCGACGTGCTGAAGGTGATGCAGGCGCTGGCCCAGGAAGGCCGGACCATGGTGGTGGTAACCCACGAAATGGGCTTTGCCCGCGAGGTGTCCAACCAGTTGGTGTTCCTGCACAAGGGCCTGGTCGAAGAGACCGGCTGCCCGCGTGAAGTATTGGCCAACCCGCGGTCGGAGCGCTTGAAGCAGTTCCTCTCCGGCAGCCTGAAGTAAAAGCTGCATTTTTGCACCAGAATAGGGCATGCTGCGCGGCGAGCGCAGCCTGACCCGGCGCACAGACTCGAACGACCCCAGGTTTCGGACCGCACCCTATGACCACCCAGCGAATCGGTTTTCTCATCTGGCCCAGCACCAGGCCCTTGACCCTGGCGCTGGCAGAGGAAGTGTTGCTGGTGGCGCAGCGGGTGCATCCGGACGTGGTCTACGAGTTGGCGTTCCTGCAGGCGGAGCCTGCGCAGGAAAGTGCCTGGCGCCTGCCTGGCGAGCCGTGGACTGGCCGGCTTGAGGGCTTCCACAAGCTGTTTCTGCTCGCCGATGAACCGCCTGTGGCGATGGGGGCTGCCTTGTCGGCGGCGCTCAAGCAGGTGGCCCGTAGCGGCTGCATGATTGGCGGGTTGTCCGCTGGTGTTTATCCGCTGGCGATGCTGGGCCTGCTCGACGGCTATCGGGCTGCGGTGCACTGGCGCTGGCAGGATGATTTTGCCGAACGCTTCCCCAAGGTCATCGCCACCAGCCACCTGTTCGACTGGGACCGTGATCGCCTGACCGCCTGTGGCGGCATGGCCGTTACCGACCTGATGCTGGCAGTGCTGGCCCGTGATCACGGCGCGGAGCTGGCGGGGGCGGTGTCGGAGGAGCTGGTAGTCGAACGCATTCGCGAGGGTGGCGAGCGCCAGCGCATTCCGTTGCAGAACCGCCTGGGCTCGAGCCATCCGAAGCTGACCCAGGCGGTTCTTTTGATGGAAGCCAACATCGAAGAGCCGCTGACTACCGATGAAATTGCCCAGCACGTATGCGTGTCCCGCCGGCAGCTGGAGCGCATCTTCAAGCAGTACCTGAATCGTGTGCCGAGCCAGTACTACCTGGAGCTGCGGTTGAACAAGGCGCGGCAGATGCTGATGCAGACCAGCAAGTCGATCATCCAGATCGGGTTGTCCTGCGGGTTCTCTTCCGGGCCGCATTTTTCCAGTGCGTACCGCAATTTCTTTGGCGCGACGCCGCGAGAAGATCGGAACCAGCGGCGTAGCAGCAGCCCGTTCGAATTGAGTTCGGCGCCTGCCGAAAAGGGCTGAGATTTCGGTTGGGTTTGGGATGAGTGCCTGGGGGGTATGCCTTGAGGGTGATGGTGGGGCGGATATCGAGCGCCGCCCGCGCGGCGCTCGATTTCCGCCACAACACAACACCAACGACTTGCACCCGCCGCTTCCCCGAATTGTCTGTGAACACCCGTTCACCCAGCCCCCTCTCTCCCGTACACTGCGCGATTGCGACAGTGTTTGTCGCATTGCCGAAAACCTTCTCAAAACTGGGTTTTGCGCTGTAACAAGTTGTCGCTTGGCCGCAAGGACAGGCGCGGATCAGTCCTTACAATCCCCCCATCGCTCGCCACTTCCAGGCCAGCGTTCCTCTTCAGGAGACTCAGATGTCCGTTGAGCAAGCCCCGGTGCAACGTGCCGATTTCGACCAGGTCATGGTCCCCAACTATTCTCCGGCGGCCTTCATTCCTGTGCGAGGCGAGGGTTCCCGAGTCTGGGACCAGTCGGGTCGCGAGCTGATCGACTTTGCCGGCGGCATCGCGGTCAACGCCCTGGGCCACTGCCACCCGGCACTGGTCAAGGCCCTGACCGAGCAGGCCAACACCCTCTGGCATGTATCCAACGTGTTCACCAACGAGCCGGCCCTGCGCCTGGCCCACAAGCTGGTGGACGCCACCTTTGCCGACCGTGCGTTCTTCTGCAACTCCGGCGCCGAAGCCAACGAGGCCGCCTTCAAGCTGGCCCGTCGCGTCGCCCATGACCGCTTCGGCCCTGAAAAGCACGAAATCATTGCCACCGTAAACAGCTTCCACGGTCGTACCCTGTTCACTGTCAGTGTCGGTGGCCAGCCGAAGTACTCCGACGGCTTCGGCCCGAAGATCACCGGAATCAGCCACGTGCCATACAACGACCTGGAAGCGTTGAAGGCACAGATTTCCGACAAGACCTGCGCCGTTGTGATCGAACCGATCCAGGGCGAGAGTGGCGTGGTGCCGGCTGACCTGGCCTACCTGGAAGGCGCGCGCAAGCTGTGTGACCAGCACAACGCCCTGCTGGTCTTTGACGAAGTGCAGACCGGTGTGGGTCGTACCGGCTCGCTGTACGCCTACCAGCACTACGGCGTGACGCCGGACATCCTGACCAGCGCCAAGAGCCTGGGCGGGGGCTTCCCTATCGGCGCCATGCTGACCACCAACGAACTGGCCAAGCACCTGGCCGTCGGTACCCACGGCACCACCTACGGCGGCAACCCGCTGGGCTGCGCCGTGGCCTGCGCGGTGCTGGATGTGATCAACACGCCGCAAACCCTGGCCGGCATCAAAGCCAAGCATGAGCGCTTCAAAACCCGCCTGGAGCAGATCGGCCAGAAGTACAAGCTGTTCAGCCAGGTGCGTGGGGTGGGCCTGCTGCTGGGCTGCGTGCTGACCGAGGCCTGGCAAGGCAAGGCCAAGGACGTGCTCAACGCTGCCGAAAAGGAAGGTGTGATGGTGCTGCAGGCCGGCCCGGACGTGGTTCGCTTCGCGCCAAGCCTGGTGGTTGAAGATGCCGACATCGATGCCGGCCTTGACCGCTTCGAGCGCGCCGTGGCCACCCTGACCCAGGGCTGATTCACCTGCGTTCCCTTCGCCGGCTCCTGTCGTGACCGGGCCGGCGATAGCCGATTTCAGTGCAGGTGCCTGTGTGCCTGCCGTTTTTCCGTGCCGCCGTGAACGGCCCGTATTCCAAAGGAGTGACACCATGCTGGTGATGCGCCCCGCGCAAATGGCTGATCTGAACGAAGTGCAGCGCATGGCTGCAGACAGCCCCATTGGTGTCACCTCGCTGCCGGACGACACCGCTCGCCTGGGCGACAAGATCGCCGCTTCCGAAACTTCCTTCGCCGCCGAGGTCAGCTTCAACGGCGAAGAAAGCTATTTCTTCGTGCTCGAAGACAGTGAAACCGGCAAGCTGGCGGGCTGCTCCGCCATCGTCGCTTCTGCCGGCTACTCCGAGCCGTTCTACAGCTTTCGTAACGAGACCTTCGTGCACGCCTCGCGCGAGCTGAAGATCCACAACAAGATTCACGTGCTGTCGCTGTGTCATGACCTGACCGGCAACAGTCTGCTGACCAGCTTCTACGTGTTGCCGGAACTGGTGAGCAGTGGCTGGGCCGAGCTCAACTCGCGCGGCCGCCTGCTGTTCATGGCCGCGCACCCGGAGCGTTTTGCCGACTCGGTGGTCACGGAGATCGTCGGCTACAGCGACGAGCAGGGTGAATCGCCGTTCTGGGATTCCATCGGCCGCAATTTCTTCGACCTCAACTACGCCCATGCCGAGCGCCTGTGCGGCTTGAAAAGCCGTACGTTCCTGGCCGAGCTGATGCCTCACTACCCGATCTATGTGCCGCTGCTGCCCGATGAAGCGCAGGAAGCCATGGGCCAGGTGCACCCGCGCGCGCAGATCACCTTCGACATCCTCATGCGTGAAGGCTTCGAAACCGAGCACTACATCGACATCTTCGACGGCGGCCCAACCCTGCATGCGCGTACTTCGGGCATTCGCTCGATCGCGCAAAGCCGCGTGGTACCCGTGAAAATCGAGGAAGCTCCGGCCAAGGGCAGCCGCCCGTACCTGGTCTGCAATGGCCAGTTGCAGGACTACCGCGCGGTGCTGCTGGAGCTCGACTGGGTGCCGGGCAAGCCGGTCAGCCTCAGCCTGGCAGCCGCCGATGCACTGGGTGTGGGCGAGGGCGCGAGTGTGCGCCTGGTCGCGGTCTGAGGTCTGGCAACAGACGTTTCGGGATTGATGCGTTAGCAGAGTTTCGCGCCGGCAGACGCCGACGCTCAAGGAGATAGCATGATCGTTCGTCCTGTACGCAGCAGCGATTTGCCTGCGTTGATCGAATTGGCACGCAGCACCGGTACCACCGGGCTGACCACGCTGCCGGCCAACGAAGAACGCCTGGGGCATCGCGTTGGCTGGGCGGAAAAAAGCTTTCGCGGCGAAGCCGAGCGTGGCGACACCGACTACCTGTTCGTGCTGGAAAACGACGAAGGCCTGGTGGTGGGCATCAGTGCCATCGCCGGTGCCGTCGGTTTGCGCGAGCCCTGGTACAACTACCGGGTCGGCCTGACCGTCAGCGCCTCGCAGGAGCTGAAGATCTACCGCGAAATCCCTACCCTGTTCCTGGCCAACGACCTGACCGGCAACTCCGAGCTGTGCTCGCTGTTCCTGCGCAGCGACCATCGCTCCGGCCTCAACGGTCGCCTGCTGTCGCGTGCACGCATGCTGTTCATTGCCGAGTTCCCCGAGCTGTTCGGCAAGAAGATCATTGCCGAAATGCGTGGCATGTCCGACGAGCAAGGCCGCTCGCCATTCTGGGAAAGCCTGGGTCGGCACTTCTTCAAGATGGAGTTCAGCCAGGCCGACTACCTCACCGGCGTGGGCAACAAGTCGTTCATCGCCGAACTGATGCCCAAGTTCCCGTTGTACACCTGCTTCCTGTCCGAGGCGGCGCGTAGCGTGATCGGCCGGGTGCACACCGACACCGAACCGGCGCTGGCCATGCTCAAGCAGGAAGGTTTCAACTACCAGGGCTACGTCGACATCTTCGATGCCGGCCCGGCCATCGAATGCGAGACCGCCAGGATCCGCGCGGTGCGCGAAAGCCAGACCCTGGTGCTGGCGGTAGGCACGCCGGGCGATGACGCCACTCCATTCATCATCCACAACCGCAAACGCGACGACTGCCGCATCACTGCCGCACCTGCGCGGCTGGCTGCCGGTACCCTGGTGGTCGACCCGGCGACCGCCAAGCGCCTGCGCATGGGCGCAGGCGACAATGTGCGCGCCGTGCCGCTGTCTGCAAGCCGGGAGGCCCAGTAAATGACCACGCATTACATCGCAGGCAATTGGCAGTCCGGCCAGGGCGAACCCCTGCAGTCGCTGAACCCGGTGACGCAAGCTGTGGTCTGGCAAGGGCAGGGCGCTGACGCCAGTCAGGTTGACGCTGCCATCAAAGCTGCACGCCAGACCTTCCCGGCCTGGGCGCAACTGAGCCTGGAAGCGCGCATCGATGTACTGGAAAAATTCGCCGAGCAGTTGAAAACCCATGCCGAAGCGCTGGCCCAGTGCATTGGCGAAGAAACCGGCAAGCCGCTGTGGGAATCGGCGACCGAAGTCACCAGCATGATCAACAAGGTGGCGATTTCGGTGCAAAGCTATCGCGAGCGGACGGGGGAAAAAAGCGGCCCGCTGGCCGATGCCACGGCGGTGCTGCGGCACAAGCCGCACGGTGTGGTGGCGGTATTCGGCCCCTACAATTTTCCCGGCCACCTGCCCAATGGTCATATCGTGCCGGCGCTGCTGGCGGGCAATTGCGTGGTGTTCAAGCCCAGCGAGCTGACTCCCAAGGTCGCCGAACTGACCGTCAACTGCTGGATCGCTGCGGGCTTGCCGGCGGGTGTGCTCAATCTGGTGCAGGGCGCGCGCGAGACCGGCGTTGCGCTGGCCGCCAACGCAGGTATCGATGGGCTGTTCTTCACCGGCTCCAGCCGTACCGGCAACCTGCTGCACCAGCAGTTCGCAGGGCGCCCGGACAAGATCCTGGCCCTGGAAATGGGCGGCAACAACCCACTGGTGGTGGATGAGGTCAAGGACCTCGATGCTGCGGTATACACCATCATCCAGTCGGCATTCATTTCCGCTGGCCAGCGCTGCACCTGTGCCCGCCGCCTGCTGGTTCCGCAAGGCGCCTGGGGTGATGCGCTGATCACCCGCCTGGTCGAGGTGTGCAGAACCATCACGGTCGGCGCCTTCGATCAGCAGCCAGCACCGTTCATGGGCTCGGTGATTTCGCTGCAGGCGGCGCGGGCGCTGATCGCAGCCCAGGCCGAACTGGTCGCCAAGGGCGCCGTAAAACTCCTGGAAATGACCCAGCCGCAGGCGAATGCTGCGCTGCTGACCCCCGGCATTGTCGATGTCACCGCCGTGGCTGGGCGCCCGGACGAAGAGTTCTTCGGCCCGCTGCTGCAAGTTGTGCGCTATGTCGATTTCGACGCTGCCATCGATGAAGCCAACAACACCCAGTACGGCCTGGCCGCCGGGTTGCTGTCCGACTCCCGTGCGCGCTATCAGTACTTCTGGCTGCGTAGCCGCGCCGGTATCGTCAACTGGAACAAGCAACTGACCGGTGCCGCCAGCAGCGCGCCTTTCGGTGGCGTGGGTGCCAGCGGCAACCACCGTGCCAGTGCCTATTACGCGGCCGACTACTGCGCTTACCCCGTGGCTTCGCTGGAGACCGCCAGCCTTGCCTTGCCGGCCACCCTCACGCCGGGCATCACCCTATAACAACAGGTCACGGAGCCTAGCCGATGAAATCCTATGAAGTGAATTTTGATGGCCTGGTGGGGCCTACCCACAACTATGGCGGCCTGTCCTACGGCAACGTGGCTTCGCAAAGCAACAGCCAGCAGGGTTCAAGCCCGCGTGAAGCGGCGCGCCAGGGCCTGGCAAAAATGAAAGCCCTGGCCGACATGGGCTTCAAGCAGGGTGTGCTGGCGCCGCAGGAGCGCCCCGACGTGGCCGCGCTGCGCCGCCTGGGCTTCAGCGGCAGCGATGCCGAGGTGATCCAGCGCGCCGCCATCGATGCCATGCCGCTGCTGGTGGCCAGCTGTTCGGCGTCGAGCATGTGGGTGGCCAACGCCGCCACGGTCAGCCCCAGTGCCGACACCGCCGATGGCCGTGTGCACTTCACCGCCGCCAACCTCAACTGCAAGTACCACCGCAGCATCGAGCACCCGACCACCAGCCGCGTGCTGGGGGCCATGTTCAACAACGAGAAACACTTTGCCCACCACCCGGCGCTGCCTGCCGTGGCACAGTTCGGTGACGAGGGGGCGGCCAACCATACGCGGTTCTGCCGTGGCTATGGTGAGGCTGGCGTCGAGTTTTTCGTCTACGGTCGCAGTGCCTTCGACAGCCGTTATCCGGCGCCGCAGAAGTATCCGGCGCGGCAAACCCTCGAAGCTTCGCAGGCAGTGGCCCGGCTGCATGGGCTGAGCGATGACGGGGTGGTCTACGCTCAACAGAACCCGGCAGTGATCGACCAGGGCGTATTTCACAACGATGTGATTGCTGTGGGTAACGGCGAGGTGCTGTTCTACCACGAGGACGCGTTCCTCGACACCGACGCGGTACTTGGCCAACTGCGAGCTAAACTGGCCAGCAAGGGTGGCAACTTCCAGGCCATCTGCGTGCCGCGGGCGGCGGTGGGGGTAGAGGACGCGGTGCGTTCCTACCTGTTCAACAGCCAGCTGCTCAGCCGTGATGACGGCTCCATGCTGCTGGTGGTGCCGGAAGAATGCCGCAGCAACGAGCGCGTGTGGGCCTACCTGGGCCAGCTGACGCACCAAGGCGGCCCGGTGAAGGAGGTCAAGGTGTTCGACCTCAAGCAAAGCATGCAGAACGGCGGTGGCCCGGCTTGCCTGCGTTTGCGCGTGGCATTGAAAGAAACCGAACTGGCGGCGGTCAACCAAGGCGTTATCATGACCGCCCCGCTGTACGACACCCTGCTGCAATGGGTCGACAAGCATTACCGTGATCGCCTTGTAGAGGCGGACCTGGCCGACCCACAGCTACTGCTGGAGTGCCGTACGGCCCTGGACGAATTGACCCAGATCCTGAAGTTGGGCTCGGTGTATCCGTTCCAACGCCAACCTTGAAGAGAGACTTTGTTATGACCGACGCCCTGCGCCTGATCCTTGAAGATGAAGACGGCACCCAGCTGGAAACCTCCTGCACCCGCTTTGCCGTGGTCTGGCAAGGCAAGGAAGTGTGGATTCAGCAGGATGGCCGTGGCCAGCTGCTGATCGGTGTGGATGTCGATGAGGACGATAGCGAATACGCCAACCTGCTGCTGCGTCCGATGGCCACCAACCTGGTCAGCCTGCAGCTGGAAATGGAACCGGCTGAAGTCGCCGAAGGCGACGATCACGTCCATGGTCCCGACTGCGGCCACCACCACTAAGGAAGCCCCTATGCTCGCCCTTGGCAAATTGCTTGAGCTGACCCTCACCGATCACGAACCGGCCGAGAAGACCCAAGTGACACCCAAGGGCGCGCGTTTGCGCTGGCTGGGGGAGGGCGCGCTCGAAGTGCGTCCCCCCGAAGCCGAGGATTGCGGGCTGGACCTGCTGCTCTCCGCCGGTATTCACGGTAACGAGACGGCGCCGATAGAGCTGCTCGAGCGGCTGCTCCACGGCGTCGCCAACGGCAAGATCAAACCGAAAGCGCGGGTGCTGTTCCTGTTTGGCAACCCCGCAGCGATCCGCAAGGGCGAGCGCTTCATCGAGCAGGACATCAACCGCCTGTTCAATGGCCGCCACGAGCTGTCCAGCGGCTTCGAGGCCCTGCGTGCCGCCGAGCTGGAACAATTCGCCCGGGTGTTCTTCAGCAAGCCGCTGCGCAGCCGCCTGCATTACGACCTGCATACCGCCATTCGCGGTTCGAAGATCGAGCAGTTTGCCCTTTATCCTTATAAAGAGGGCCGCACCCATTCCCGCCGCGAGCTGGCGCGCCTGGCCGCAGCAGGCATGGAGGCCGTGCTGCTGCAGAGCAAGTCCTCCATCACCTTCAGTGCCTTCACCTACGAGCAACTGGATGCCGAAGCATTCACCCTGGAGCTCGGCAAGGCGAGACCGTTCGGGCAGAACGAGCAGGTCAACCTCGACAGGCTGGAGGAGCGGCTGATCCAGATCATCGAAGGCACCGAGCCAGAGGGTGAAAGCTCTCTGGATGGTCTGCAGCTGTTCAGCGTCTCCCGCGAGATCATCAAGCACAGCGACAGCTTTCACCTGCACCTGCCTGCAGACATCGAGAACTTCTCCGAGGTCAGCAAGGGTTACCTGCTGGCCGAAGACCTGGCCGAAACGCGCTGGGTGGTGGAAGAGGAGGGCGCGCGCATCATCTTTCCCAACCCCAAGGTCAGAAATGGCCTGCGGGCGGGCATCCTGATCGTGCCGGATTCGGGCCAGCAGCTGGAGTGAGGCGCCCATCTCAGCCCTGCTATTTCGGATCCCATTACGGATGAAAACCTTTTAATTCACCGCCTGTTCCATTTTCCCTTCCCTTGGGCGGTAATTGGCTTGCCAGTGGCGAAAGGCTGGATTTAGCATCCATTCATGCCATTTTCGTTTGCATGGCCATCAAAGCCGTCCAATCGACACTTTCTATCGCATAAACACACTGCACCGAGATTGCAGGACCGATATAATGCGGCCCTTTGCCGTCGTTTCGTCGACGTGTTTGCCCGACTGGGCCGCCGTTTCCGTGGAAGAACCTATGAAAAGCGCAGAAATCCGTGAAGCCTTCCTTCGCTTCTTCGAAGAGCAGGGACATACCCGAGTCGCCTCCAGTTCGCTGATTCCGAACAACGACCCGACCCTGCTGTTCACCAACGCAGGCATGAACCAGTTCAAGGACTGCTTCCTCGGTGCGGAGAAGCGTGCCTACACCCGGGCCGTCAGCAGCCAGAAGTGCGTGCGCGCCGGTGGCAAGCACAACGACCTGGAAAACGTCGGTTATACCGCGCGTCACCACACCTTCTTCGAAATGCTGGGCAACTTCAGCTTCGGCGACTATTTCAAGCGCGACGCCATCACCTTCGCCTGGACCTTCCTGACCTCGGAACAGTGGCTGAACCTGCCCAAGGAAAAACTCTGGGTCACCGTCTACGCCACTGACGACGAAGCCTACGACATCTGGACCAAGGAAGTTGGCGTGCCGGCCGAGCGCATGGTGCGCATCGGCGACAACAAGGGCGCCCCGTACGCCTCCGACAACTTCTGGACCATGGGCGACACCGGCCCGTGCGGCCCGTGCACCGAGATTTTCTACGACCACGGCGCCGACATCTGGGGCGGCCCGCCCGGCTCGCCGGAAGAAGACGGTGACCGCTACATCGAGATCTGGAACAACGTCTTCATGCAGTTCAACCGCACTGCCGACGGCGTGCTGCACCCGCTGCCAGCGCCGTCGGTGGACACCGGCATGGGCCTGGAGCGCGTCAGCGCCGTGCTGCAGCACGTGCACTCGAACTACGAGATCGACCTGTTCCAGAACCTGCTGGCTGCCGCGGCCAAGGCCATCGGTTGCAGCAACGAGGACCAGGCCTCGCTCAAAGTGGTCGCCGACCACATCCGTTCGTGCGGCTTCCTTATCGCCGACGGCGTGCTGCCATCCAACGAAGGCCGTGGCTACGTGCTGCGCCGCATCATCCGTCGCGCTTGCCGTCACGGTAACAAGCTGGGCGCCAAGGGCAGCTTCTTCTACCAGATCGTCGCCGCACTGGCTGCCGAGATGGGCGAGGCCTTCCCTGAGCTGAAGAGCCAGCAGGCGCACATCGAGCGCGTGCTCAAGGCGGAAGAAGAGCAGTTTGCCAAGACCCTGGAGCAGGGCCTGCGCATCCTCGAGCAGGACCTGGCCCAGCTGCAAGGCGACGTGGTCCCGGGCGACGTGGTGTTCAAGCTCTATGACACCTACGGTTTCCCGATGGACCTGACCGCCGACATCGCCCGTGAGCGTGAGCTGACCATCGACGAAGCCGGCTTCGAGCGCGAAATGGACGCCCAGCGTGAGCGTGCCCGTTCTGCCAGCGCCTTCGGCATGGACTACAACAGTGTGGTCAAGGTCGACAGCGCCACCGAGTTCCTCGGCTATGACGCCACCGAAGGCCAGGGCAAGATCATCGCCCTGTACAAGGACGGCCAGGCGGTCGACCAGCTGGGTGAGGGCGAGCAGGGCGTGGTGGTGCTTGACCGCACGCCGTTCTACGCCGAATCCGGTGGCCAGGTTGGCGACTCGGGCTTCCTGCAGGCCGGCGCTGCACGGTTTGACGTGCGCGACACCACCAAGACCGGTGGTGCCTTCCTGCACCATGGCGTGGTCGCCAGCGGTGCGCTGCTGATCGGTTCGCCGGTCGAGGCCAAGGTCGATGCCGAGGTGCAGCACGCCACCTCGCTGAACCACTCCGCCACCCACCTGCTGCACGAAGCGCTGCGCCAGGTGCTGGGCGAGCACGTGCAGCAGAAGGGCTCGCTGGTCGACAGCCAGCGCCTGCGTTTCGACTTCAGCCACTTCGAGGCACTGAAGCCAGAGCAGATCAAGCTTCTGGAAGACATCGTCAACCGCGAAGTGCGCAAGAACACCCCGGTTGAAACCGAGCTGACCGACATCGAGACCGCCAAGGCCAAAGGTGCCATGGCGCTGTTCGGCGAGAAGTACGGCGATACCGTGCGTGTACTGAGCATGGGCGGCGATTTCTCGGTGGAGCTGTGCGGCGGTATTCACGCCAAGCGAACCGGTGACATCAGCCTGTTCAAGATCATCAGCGAAGGCGGCGTGGCCTCTGGCGTACGCCGTATCGAAGCAGTTACCGGGGCTGCGGCGCTGGCCTACCTGAACGCTGCCGAAGAGCAGGTCAAGGAAGCCGCGCAGCTGGTCAAGGGTAACCGCGACAACCTGATCGACAAGCTGTCGGCTGTGCTCGAGCGCAACCGCCAGCTGGAGAAGCAGCTTGAACAGCTGCAGGCCAAGGCCGCCAGCGCCGCCGGGGATGATCTCTCCAACGCGGCCGTTGAGGTCAAGGGTGCCAAGGTACTTGCAGCCCGCCTGGATGGGCAGGACGGCAAGGCCCTGCTGGCCCTGGTCGATCAGCTGAAGAACAAGCTCGGCCACGCAGTGATCCTGCTGGGCAGCGAGCATGAGGGCAAGGTCGTGCTGGTGGCCGGCGTGACCAAAGACCTCTCCAGCCAACTCAAGGCTGGCGATCTGATGAAGCAAGCCGCTGCGGCAGTGGGTGGCAAGGGCGGTGGCCGTCCGGACATGGCCCAGGGTGGCGGCGTCGACGTCGCTGCACTGGACCAGGCCCTGGCGCTGGCCGTGCCGTTCGCAGAGCAGGGACTTTGAGATGAGGGGGCCGGCGGTCTAGTCGCCGGCCCCTTCATGTTGGATTGTTTTTTGGGGCCCTGTATGGGCTGAGGCACCATTGAAATGGCGTTGATCGTACAGAAATTTGGCGGCACCTCTGTCGGTTCCATCGAGCGGATCGAGCAGGTAGCCGAAAAGGTCAAGAAACACCGTGAAGCGGGCGACGACCTGGTGGTCGTGCTGTCGGCCATGAGCGGTGAAACCAATCGCCTGATCGATCTGGCCAGGCAGATCACCGATCAGCCGGTGCCGCGTGAGCTGGATGTGATCGTGTCGACCGGTGAGCAGGTCACTATCGCCCTGCTGACCATGGCCTTGATCAAGCGTGGTGTGCCAGCGGTGTCCTACACCGGCAATCAGGTGCGCATTCTTACCGACAGCTCGCATAACAAGGCGCGCATCCTGCAAATCGACGACCAGAAGATTCGTGCCGACCTCAAGGAAGGCCGTGTGGTGGTTGTAGCGGGCTTCCAGGGCGTCGACGAGCACGGCAGCATCACCACCCTGGGCCGTGGCGGCTCCGATACTACCGGCGTGGCCCTGGCGGCGGCGCTGAAGGCTGACGAGTGCCAGATCTACACCGACGTCGACGGTGTCTACACCACCGACCCGCGCGTTGTGCCGCAGGCCCGTCGCCTGGAGAAGATCACCTTCGAAGAGATGCTGGAAATGGCCAGCCTCGGCTCCAAGGTGCTGCAGATCCGGTCGGTGGAGTTCGCCGGCAAGTACAACGTTCCGCTGCGCGTGCTGCACAGCTTCAAGGAGGGTCCGGGGACCCTCATTACCATTGATGAAGAGGAATCCATGGAACAGCCGATCATTTCCGGTATCGCCTTCAACCGTGATGAAGCCAAGCTGACCATTCGCGGCGTGCCGGACACCCCGGGCGTGGCCTTCAAGATCCTCGGCCCGATCAGCGCTTCGAACATCGAAGTCGACATGATCGTGCAGAACGTCGCTCACGATAACACCACCGACTTCACCTTCACCGTGCACCGCAACGAGTACGAGAAGGCGCAGAACGTGCTGGAGAACACCGCCCGTGAAATCGGTGCGCGTGAAGTGATCGGCGACACCAAGATCGCCAAGGTATCGATCGTTGGCGTCGGCATGCGTTCGCACGCCGGTGTCGCCAGCCGCATGTTCGAAGCCCTGGCGAAGGAGAGCATCAACATCCAGATGATCTCCACGTCCGAGATCAAGGTCTCGGTGGTGATCGAAGAGAAGTACCTGGAGCTGGCGGTACGTGCGCTGCACACCGCGTTCGAGCTTGACGCCCCAGCCCGACAGGGCGAGTAAGGCGCTGCCTGGAAGGGCGCGGCTTGCCGCGCCCTTCGCGTTTCTGCTTGCCGCGCAGGCCCTGTCCTGCCCTGTGTGGCGAGTAACCGGGCCAGGTCGTCGTCCACGGCCAGGCCCAGATACCCAAGACTGTTACCCCTGAATGTTTGCGTAAGGAGAAAGCTATGTTGATTCTGACTCGTCGGTGCGCCGAGAGCCTGATCATTGGAGACGGCGAGATCACCGTGACGGTGCTCGGCGTGAAAGGCAACCAGGTGCGTATTGGCGTCAGCGCCCCCAAGGAAGTGGCTGTTCACCGTGAGGAAATCTACCTGCGGATCAAGAAAGAGAAGGATGAAGAGCCAAGCCTTTAATTCTTTTGAAGTTTTTTTCAAAAAAAGGGTTGCAAAGGTGAAAGAGGTTCTTTAATATTCGCCTCGTGTTGCGGTGAGGTGGCCGAGTGGCCGAAGGCGCTCCCCTGCTAAGGGAGTATACCTCATAAGGGTATCGGGGGTTCGAATCCCCCCTTCACCGCCATTATTCGCTTAGGGCGCTGTAAACAGTAAGAACGCTAAGTAGTTGATCTTAAACGAAAAAGTTCTTGCAAAAATGTTTCAGCGACCTATAATGCGCGGCAAGACACGGACTCATAGCTCAGCTGGATAGAGTACTCGGCTACGAACCGAGCGGTCACAGGTTCGAATCCTGTTGAGTCCGCCACTTTTGAAGTGGCTTTGATTGCAAGGCTACTTCAAACAACCAGTGGTAATCTGGTCTAAAACTACCAATTGCGGACTCATAGCTCAGCTGGATAGAGTACTCGGCTACGAACCGAGCGGTCGCAGGTTCGAATCCTGCTGAGTCCGCCACTTTCTTGAAGTGGCTCTGCTTGCAAAGCTGCTTCAGTCAACCAGTGGTAACCTGGTCTAAAACTACCACCACGGACTCATAGCTCAGCTGGATAGAGTACTCGGCTACGAACCGAGCGGTCGCAGGTTCGAATCCTGCTGAGTCCGCCATACCCCATCAAGAAGCCCGCTCAATTGAGCGGGCTTCTTGTTTTTATCGCCACTGAAATTGTTGGTGATGTCGATCTAAGCTCTTCTGTGAGCGCAATGTGCTTTCCCATCTTCCGCAACCGTCGCACTGATGGCTTCGACCGTTGTCCTAGCTTTATCACGCAAACGATTGTTCTGGCCGAAAATTTAAGCGATCTGACAGCTTGAGCAGTGTATGATTGCGCCCGTCAGCCCCGCCGGGGCTTGTGGAAAACCACCATGGACTTACCCAGTAGTTACCCCTTAACAAGTTTTATACAGAACGATCTGACCGATTGATTCTCCCGGCGTGCTCCACTGCTGGGAGTGGAGTTCGCCTATGACTGAAGTAGAAGTAAAAAAAGCGCAAGACAGCCTGCAGGACCGCCTGGCCCAGGTGGTCGAATTGCTGCAGCGCCAGCGCGTGGTCGAAGACCTGACCCACCGCCAGGAAGGTGCGCACAACGACCTGGTGGAAAACCTGGTACACCGCCAGAACCTCGTCGAGCTGCAGCGCAAGCTCGATGACCTGCACCCTGCCGACATCGCCTACATCCTCGAAGCCTTGCCCCTGGAAGACCGCCTGACGGTCTGGCAGCTGGTGCGCTCGGACCGCGATGGCGACATCCTGCTGGAAGTATCCGACTCGGTTCGTCAATCGCTGATCGCCGACATGGACGATCACGAACTGCTCGCTGCTGCCAAGGAAATGGACGCCGACGAGCTGGCCGACCTTGCGCCCGAGCTGCCGCGCGACGTTGTCCACGAGCTGATGGAAACCCTCGATGCCCAGCAACGCGAGCGCGTGCGTTCGGCGCTGAGCTACGACGAGGAGCAGGTCGGCGCGCTGATGGACTTCGAGATGGTCACCATCCGCGAAGACGTCAGCCTGGAAGTGGTGTTGCGCTACCTGCGCCGCCTGAAAGAGCTGCCCAACCATACCGACAAACTGTTCGTGGTCGACTACGAAGGCATCCTCAAGGGTGTACTGCCTATCAAGCGCCTGCTGGTCAACGACCCGGAGAAGAAGGTGGCGGAGGTCATGGCGACCGACCCGGTATCCTTCAAGCCCGAGGAAGATGCCTACGACGCTGCACTGGCGTTCGAGCGTTACGACTTGGTATCGGCACCGGTAGTCGACAAGAACGACCGCCTGATTGGCCGTCTGACCATTGACGAGATGGTCGACCTGATCCGTGAGGAAAGCGAAAGCGAAGTCCTCAACATGGCCGGTCTGCGTGAAGAGGAAGATATCTTTGCCTCGGTCTGGCGCTCGTTGCGCAACCGTTGGGCATGGCTGGCGATAAACCTGATTACCGCCTTTGTCGCTTCGCGAGTGATTGGTCTGTTCGAAGGCTCGATCGAGAAGCTGGTGGCGTTGGCCGCGTTGATGCCGATCGTAGCGGGTATTGGTGGCAACTCCGGTAACCAGACCATCACCATGATCGTCCGTGCCATGGCGCTGGACCAGGTGTCGCCGGGCAATACCAGCCGCCTGATGCGCAAAGAGCTGGCGGTGTCGCTCATCAACGGCCTGGTCTGGGGCGGGGTGATTGGTGCGGTGGCCTTCTGGCTGTATGGCAGCTGGTCACTTGGCGTGGTCATGACCGCGGCGATGACCTTGAACTTGTTGCTGGCGGCGCTGATGGGCGTGCTTATTCCGATGACCCTGGCCCGCCTTGGGCGCGACCCGGCGATGGGCGCGAGTGTGATGATCACTGCTGTGACCGACAGCGGCGGTTTCTTCATCTTCCTCGGCCTGGCTACGGTGTTCTTGCTCTGACCCGGCTGCAGGAGAGATTGCCCAGCCCATTGGGCTGCGCTTTTGCGCACAGAACTGATGCTGGGCGCTCCGCGTACAGTGTGGGAGCGGGTGCGCCCGCTCCCACAGGTCCCTGGGGGCGCCCACAAAAAAGCCAGCTTACGCTGGCTTTTTCATGTTCGCTGCAAACCTCAGGAGGCGTCGGCAGCCATTTCCACATCATGAGCGATGAGCGCCACCAGGGCGTTCTGCTGTCGGTGGGACAGCTGGCGGAAGCGTTGCAGCAACTCGCGCTCATGCAGGGACAGCTCCGGGCTGTCCAGGCGCATGCTCAGCTCTTCACCCAGCGCACCTTCCTGGATCAGGCTCTGTTCCAGGCGGGCGATGATTTCGGAGTTCATGCTGCGGTGATGGTTGCGCGCTACCTCGGCAATGCGCTCACGCATCCCGTCTGGCAGGCGGACGACGAACTTGTCAGCGGTGCGGCTCGAATAAATAGCCTGTTTCAATGGGCGCATATAAATTGACCAGATTTTGGTTCAGGGGGAAGCGGTTCTCAAATTGGCCGCACGGGATGGAAGTACGACCGTGGCGACGACAAAATGTTCAACCGTCGGTGAAAAATGGGTGTTCATCTTGCCTCATAGTCGCCGTTTCCTTGGCGTCAATTCTGTGACAAATAGTGAGCCGGGTAAAGGCTTTCTGCCAGTACCAATTATCAGAAATGAGCACTGGTTTGAAAAGTTTTACATACTCCGACTTGGCTAACCGTCAGACTTTTGCCGTCAAAAACGGGTAAAACACAGCAAAAGATCAGGAACCCCCCTAAAATGCGCCGGTTCCCCTACATAGAGCATAGTGGCTATGCAACATGACGCAAGCGACCGCCGATCAGGGACAGGCCGGTTGATATTTTTGTTAGGGCCGTCGGGTTCGGGGAAAGATTCCCTGATCGACGCGTCACGTGAGCGGCTGGCGGCCGCAGGTGTGGAAGTCGCCCGGCGCGTCATCACCCGTTCCGCTGAAGCGAAGGGCGAAGCCGCCCAAGGCGTGACGGCGGAACAGTTCGAAACCTTGTGTGCACAGGGCGCCTTTGCCATGCATTGGCGAGCCAACGGCCTGGGCTACGGCATCCCGCGTCAGATCGACGATTGGCTGGCGGCGGGCAGGGCGGTGCTGGTGAATGGCTCGCGGGCCTATCTGGCCGAGGCCCGCCAGCGCTACCCGGACCTGTTGCCCGTGCTGATCGAGGTCAGGCCCGAGGTGCTGCGCCAGCGCTTGCTGGCACGCGGCCGGGAAACGGCAGAGGAAATCGAGCAGCGCCTGGCCCGCAACGCCCGGATGCAGACATCGGCCGACCCGTCGGTGCATGTGCTGGACAACTCTGGCACCCTGGAAACCGCTGCGGCGGGGCTGTTCCTTTTGCTTGGCGATGAGGGTGTGCTCCCCCGGTTGTAGCAGTACCAGAAAAGGATTACGCAAAATCCCCGGCGAGTACATGACAAACGCCAGCATGCTGGTTAACATGCTGGCCGACCCGCTGCGCAGCGCCCGCTGCCGGTGCTTGCGTCTCAGTAGCTCAATTGGATAGAGCATCCCCCTCCTAAGGGGAAGGTTGGCAGTTCGAACCTGCCCTGGGACGCCATTTCTTGCCTCTCCCGTGCCCGCAGGGCAACACTCGGTCAGCTGGCCACAAGCTTGCCTGCCAGGCGCTGACGCATCACCAGATACCCCGTCAAGACCAGCCCCACTGCCAGCACCGTAAACCAGAACTGGAAGCGCGACGCCGGGTCGAACGCCTGGGTGCCGATCACCGTCAGCAAGGCGAACAGTGCGACCAGATTGGCATACGGGAAGAACCAGGCACGGAATGCGTTCGGGTCGACGGGTTCGTGGCGGGTTTTCCAGCGCATGGCCACGTGGGCGATGATGATGAAGATCCACACGATCATCACCAGGCTGCCGGTGCTCTTGGCCAAGGTCATGAACAAGTCGCCGCCGCTGAGAAAATGCACGGTCAGGATCATCACGCAAATCGACAGGCTCAGCAGCAGCGCATTGATCGGCACGCCCTTGGCGCTGGTACGCGAGAACAGCTTGGGCGCGTGCCCACGCTGGCTCAGCGAGAACAGCATGCGCGAGTTGGAGAACATGAACGAGTTCATCACCGACATGAACGAGACGAACAGCACCAGCTTCATGGCCACTGCCGCGCCGCCGAAACCGGCCAGGCTGAACAGCGAGACGTAGGGCGAGGCCAGGTTGGCCTTGTCGGTCCACGGCAGGCACAGGATCAGGATCGACACCGAGCCGACATAGAACAGCATCACCCGCAGGATCACGCTCTTGATCGCGCGGATCACGTTCTGCCGCGGGTTCTCCGATTCACCCGCCGCGACGGCGGCGATTTCGCTGCCCCCCAGCGAGAAGATCACCACGATCACGCCGGCCATCACCGGCGACAGGCCGTTGGGCATGAAGCCGTCATGGGCGGTGAGGTTGACCAGGCCGGGGGAGGGGATATCGCTGTGCAGGCCGAGCAGGATGGACAGGCCCAGCAGCATGAAGATGAGGATGGTGGCTACCTTCATCGCAGCCAGCCAGTATTCCACTTCGGCAAACGAACGCACCGAGTAGGCATTGCTGGCCATCAGCGTCACCAGCATCAGGAAGGCGCCTGCCCAGATCGGCAGCCAAGGCAGAAAGTCATGCAGGATGGCGCCCAGCAATACGGCTTCGAGGGTGATGGTCATCATCGACTTGAACCAGTACAGCCAGCCGACGGCAAACCCCGCCCAGTCGCCCAGGTACATGTTGGCGTAGGTCGAAAACGACCCGGCATCCGGGGTGCGGCAGGCCATTTCCCCGAGCATGAACATGACCAGGGTGACCACCAGGCCGCCGATGAAGTACGACAGGATGGCTGCAGGCCCCGCCGATGCGATCAGCGCCCCCGAACCCATGAACAACCCTGCACCGATCACCCCGCCTAGCGCAATCATGGTGATATGCCGCTGCTTCAGGCTTTGCTTCAAACTGTTGGATTGCATTTCCTTGTCCTCTCTTATTATGGGGGGATACGAAAACATCCCCCGACGCAGGCGTCGTCATGCGCCTGCGTCGACGCGCGGCTGCCTTTTACAGGCAATGGCTACCAGCCTGCCACCATGGACAACAAGACCAAGGAGCTCAAACGAATTCTGTGCACAACGTCCTGCCGATTTTTCCTGAGGGTTGTTGTGCTCCATGCTGCGGCGCAGAGCCTTTGGCGGCGGTGGAAGTGCCCTGCAGCGCCCAGTGTTTCAAAGCCCAAAGGACACCCATGCCCACGCCACCGGCCAGGGCCGCGCCCAGTCTTCAGGAATGC